>JACQYX010000344.1 GCA_016207985.1 Ignavibacteriales bacterium
CGTATCTGGTTTTATGGCAACCGGTGCTAAGGCAGCCGCATTTGCTGCGTTTGTGCTTCTATTCATCCATCCTCAATCTCAAAATCCAGAACAAGTTAAAACTGTACTCGCTGTTATCTCCGCGGCTTCGATGATTGTTGGGAACATAATTGCAATATCTCAATTGAACATCAAACGCATGCTTGCTTATTCAAGCATTGCACATGCGGGATACATGCTTGCCGGACTTGCAGCCGGTAATCAACTTGGGAAAACGGGAATTCTATTTTACCTCGTTACGTACACATTCATGAACATCGGTGCATTTGGTATTCTTTCACTCCTCGAAAAAGAAGAAGAGAAAAATCTGACATTCGATGATTATGCTGGACTCGGTTTTAAGCGTCCTTTCCTTGCCGCTCTGATGTCGATATTCATGTTCTCACTTGCAGGCATCCCACCATTTGCAGGTTTCTTCGGTAAGTACTACGTTTTCGTTGCCGCAATCAATGCAGACCTGACATGGCTTGCGATTCTTGGTGTGCTGATGAGTGTTGTGTCGGTATATTATTATCTTCGTCTGACTGTACTGATGTACTTTAAAGAAGGGGATATGCAGATAGAAGGAATAATATCAAAAACGAGTTTAGCTGTTCTCACTATTGCAGCATTGATTATTATACAGCTTGGTGTGTATCCAAGCTCTATCCTCAACATCATAAACAACCTCAATTAATTTATGGAAGCAGTTGTCACGTCGGCTGAGATGCAAGCATGTGACCGATATGCCATCGACACTCTCAAGATTCCCGGTTTAATCCTGATGGAAAATGCCGGTAGAGGAGTCGTTGAGATGATGGAAAAACATTTCGGCTCGATGGCTGGTAAAACTGTTATCATCGTTTGTGGAAAAGGAAATAACGGTGGCGATGGATACGTTGTCGCACGGCATCTTTTCAACCGTGGGGCGAGGATTGTGGTTGTTTTGATTGGTAAAGCATCCGAGCTGAAGGGTGATGCGAAAGTGAATTTTGAGAGTATCCGAAAAATCGCTTCAAAGTTCAAGACCGATGGGATACTCCAAATCAAAGAATTAAAATCAAAGCAATCATTAAAACGGCTCTCGAAAGCTGATTTCATTGTTGATGCGATTTTTGGAACTGGATTTTCCGGTGAAGTTCGAGAACCATATAAATCTGTCATCGGATGGATTAATAAAACTGGAGGAAAGAAAGTAAGCATTGACATCCCATCAGGTGTGAATGCCGATAATGGAGAAGTTGGTAACGTAGCTGTTAAGGCGGATTTGACTGTAACAATGGCACTGAGAAAGATCGGCTTAATCACTGGAGATGGAAAGTGTTACGCTGGTAAGGTTGAAGTCGTTGGTATATCGATGCCAAGCGAAACTCTCAAGAAGCCACAGACGTTTATCGTTGGTGCTGATGATGTTCGAAGAGTTTTACCTCGCCGTCCCATCAACGCGCATAAACATAGTGTTGGAAAAATATTCGTGCTTGCCGGATCGACAGGATTTACAGGAGCAGCAGCAATGACTGCGAGTACTGCAATGAAAGTCGGTGCCGGAGCAGTCATTCTCGGAACTCCTAAATCAGTTTATCCGATTCTAGCTAAGAAACTCACAGAAGTCATGGTCGAACCGCTTTTAGATACAGATGAAGGAACGCTCAGTATAGCGGCTTATGATAAGATTATCAAACATCTCAAATGGGCTGACCTGATGATATGCGGTCCTGGCATATCCCGAAATCCTGAAACATGTCAATTGGTCTGGCGGCTCATCTCTGAGTACGATAAGAAAATACTGATCGATGCTGATGGTTTGAACAATCTTTCGGAGAAGATTTCAATTCTGAAGAATCATAGAAGTCGTGAAATCATCATCACTCCACACACAGGCGAGCTTTCACGTCTCACCGGATTGTCATCAACCGAAATCGAGAAGAATCGCGTAACTATCGCGAGACAAGTAGCTAAATGGTCGCAGGGAATGGATAGAACAGATGCAGCATATTCGGGAGTTTACCTTCATGGTCGTGCAGGTGATCTTGCAAAAAACAAGTTCGGTGAGAAAAGTCTGCTCGCAATGGATGTCCAAGATTTTCTTCCCAAATCCATTCTTGAAATAGAAGACGGCATCTTATTGTGAGTATTCATCTTAGACATTTCCTTAGATACCAATTTCCTGCAATTGGGTGGGCATTGTTGATATTCATCGGCTCATCGATACCTTCAAGATATATTCCATCCTACAAGGTTTTCACATACGATAAACTTATCCATATTTCACTATTTCTAATTTTTGGACTTTTAGTATATCGTGCAATTGAGCCTCGCATTAAAAAAGATTTTTTCAGTTGGGGACGTGTATTCTTTTCTATTTCTGTCGTTATACTTTATGGTGTACTTGATGAAATGCATCAAGGTTCGGTTCCGGGCAGAACCTTAGAAATTTGGGATGCGGTTGCGGACACGGTGGGAGGTGTACTTGCTGCGTTGGTTATATATATTCAACATCGAATGCGGAGACATGCTCCAGACCGGGCATAATCAATTTTTGGAAAAACATATCGAAATTCGTAACTTTGTATTGTGAAATTTGTTCTTGAAAATACTGGTGACAAAGCGAGGGCTGGTTATATAGTAACTGATCATGGTAAGTTTCAAACGCCAGCATTCATGCCTGTAGGGACACAGGGAACGGTAAAATCAATACCACAAAAAAATCTTGAAGAAATCGGTGTAGAGATTATTCTAAGCAACACGTATCATTTGTACTTACGACCCGGAGTTGAAATACTCCATCGGGCAGGTGGGCTTCATCGATTCATGAATTGGAATCATCCCATTCTCACAGATAGCGGCGGTTATCAGGTTTTTAGTCTGTCTGATCTCAGAAAGATTGAAGAAGAAGGTGTTCAATTTAGATCGCATTTAGACGGTTCACTTCACACATTTACACCTGAATGTGTTATTGATATCCAACGTCATGTCGGCTCAGATATCATGATGGTTTTAGATGAATGTACACCATTTCCTTGTGAGAAAGATTATGTGGCTGAATCGAACGAGTTAACATTAAGGTGGGCGGAAAGATGTAAGAAAAAATTTCAATCGTCTGAAGAATTGTATGAGCACTCTCAAGCACTCTTCGGAATTGTACAAGGAAGTGTCTATCCCGATATTCGGGAGCATTCAGCAAAAGCACTGACGAATATGAATTTCGACGGTTATGCCATCGGTGGATTAGCAGTCGGTGAACCGATTGAACAGATGTATGAGATGGTTGAGGTTTGTAACGAAATACTTCCGAATGAAAAACCAAGATATTTGATGGGTGTTGGTACACCAGAGAACCTGCTCGAAGCCATCGAACGAGGTGTGGATATGTTTGATTGCGTTCTTCCTACCCGTAACGGACGTAATGCCCAGTTATTTACCCGTAATGGTGTCGTCAATATAACTAATGCTCAATTTAAGGATGATTTTACGCCAATTGATGATGGATGTGAATGCCAT
>JACQYX010000345.1 GCA_016207985.1 Ignavibacteriales bacterium
AGGGAAATATTCTGGTGTAAGCATCGACCATAAGACTTCACTTTGAATTAAGCGATCTGCCGCATGTCGATTTAGAAATGTTTCTCTCGCCGTCGAAAATGCACCATCTTCCCAGTAAGGCGTTAAATCCCCGCTCAATGTCGGAAGTGTCGAGCCGTAACGCCTCTCAAACTCTTGGAACATCTGTTCATGCGTTGCAATGATTAAACGCGGTGAAACATACTTTTCATTCCAACGCTTAACAAAATCGGAGAGGTTCGGATCCGGCGGACCATTATCTCCACCGATAGTGTAAGGCAATTTAACTATATCATACGGATAGTTGTTTTCCTCGAGCTTTCGCATCATCTTTAAAATCTTTTCATCTCCGAGTCGTGTGATGTCGCCTTCGTGGAAACTGGAATAACTCGCAGCCGCAACCCAGGTGAGGACCTTTTCTTCTCCCGATTGGGATTTCCAATAAAACGGTTTGTCTCCTAAATCATAAATGTAACCGACTCGGTCGCCATTATTCGGTGCGATGGAAAAATATTTCACACCGCTGTGTGCAAGGGCAGAAACAATTCCCCAAGTAAATCCGGGAATATCGGAAATACACGCCGTCGTTATCGGGATGGAATACTCATGTGAAAACTTTCGTGCATAATCGGTAAAGTGCATCATCTCAACACCACTGGCAAGTCCAGTAAGTACGTTCGCATATAGAGCATTCAATCCGAGCTGACCACTCTTCACAGCTTCAACAACTTCGTTCCGTTTCTCAGCCGATGCTTGCTTCATAAAACTCTCGAGTGCCCAGATTACTTCCATGTTCCACTTATACCGCGACTCAAGTGGATAGTCTTTCGTTTGTTTGATTAAATGAAGTGCATCATCGAGATTTTTCATTTGCTTCTTCTCGATGTTCGGCTGTAAGTCGGTGTATCCTATATCGTTATGAGAATAAGAAAGAAGATATATTTCTCTTTTGATAACGGGTTTCATATTTACAGCTTTACGCTCAATAATATTTCCATCGATTGAAAATGTAACGGGCAATTCAGTCTCTGTTTTTACTTCTTCGACCGGTATGAAAAAAATATTTCCCCCCACATTCAAAGGTTGTTTGAGTACCTCCTGCTGCGGAGCGATTATCTCGATTGAACATCCATCGAACAAATTATCGAGCGATAGTCGAATCATCTGAGATGCACCTGATGTAGTTCTCAGAAGTGCCGGCTCCAATCGCAAACGAGGTGTAAAGTTGAAAGAGTACTCGAAAGTCATAAACCAATCGGGACTTTCTGCGTCTTCACCTTTCACTTCAAGAAATAACGGCTTGCCCATTGGGAAATCTTTCTTAGATAATTTCAAAGTCATGTATCCGAATAAATCGCCAAACCTATCAGCCATAGTTGACGTGAAAGATAATTCGCTTCCGTTCTTACCAATAATCGTCCACTTCAAAGCTGCTGAATCTTTCAAGTTCTTGAACGTAAATCGGTGTTCACCGTTGATGAAGAATTCAAATTTGTGAGGTGTAGTTTGCTGCCATCCGCTTTTCTCAATCCCGGCAAGCCAGATCAGGTTGTAATAATCTCCATCTATTTCTTTCAAAGTATCCGATTCCCAAGAAATTATTTCGACATCGCGTCTCGCTCTTACGAGAAGTGCCTTGTCGGCATCGGGATGGGAGGAATGATAGTCTATTCTCTGCCCTTCATGTCCCTTCCAGTATCCGCTGATGTATGATAGTGCAGGAAGATCGACTGCCGTTGTATCAATTTTTGTTTGAGTGACATTTATTATGATTTCATTCTTTATCGACTGTGATATACCTACGTTTATGACAAAGAAAATTGAAATGAATAAATAAGTTATAGATATGAGAATAAGTCTGTGCGGCATAGAAAAATCACTTTGGATTTGTGAATGTCGGAAATTCATTTCTAAGGTACTCCTGAACATTTTTTATATCTGAGAGACTTGTAAGATCAATGACATGCTCTGCCAGCGGAATGGTATAAAGAGAGTGTGGATATTCTTTGATCATCACATTAACTGCTGTTGGCAATTCTTTTTCGTGTCGGATAGGATGCAGAGGAACGGCTTCGAGGAACGGAAAAACCATATCATACGAAAAGCGGAAAATGTTCATGCTTACACCAATTCTTCCGTTTGCATCTTTGGCTTTCTCGATTTCTGTCGGTGATGGCTTCTCGACGATATCAAGTAAAAATCCATCTTTATCTTTGCGAATGACAGAAAATGCTTCAATACGAGAACGTTCAAACTGCAGCGCGGAACGGTCGTAATCGATCATAGCATTTTCATGATCATCTTCCATCAGTAATTTCAATGCACGTACCGAATAAATATTATCGCTATTGCAGATAGTGAAACTTTGTCCCTTCCAATCTGGTCTTGATCTAAGCGCTTCAAGAAGTGCATCTGCGGTGCCGAGAGGTTTTGTGCGACCCTCTGGAATTTTCTGAGTTGCATAAGAAATAGCAAGCTGTTTGAATTGAGCTTTCCCGCCCTTTTGTTCGTAGTATTGAAATATCGTAGGATCATTCTCACCTACAACGATGACGACATCCCGATAACCGGCTTGCTCGATATTAAATAGTACATAATCAAGAAATGGACGAGCACTTTCCCCAACGCTAAGCATCGATTTGGATTTTGTCCGGGTTTCTGTTAAAAGTGTTGGATCTATTTCAACAGACGATTGGTCCGACTTCCTCATTCGCGAGGAGATACCGCCTGCAAGGATAACGATATTGGTTTCTTTCATTTTTACTTTTTATTCTTCGTCACTATAATGTTTTACTCTCGCGATATATGTTGCTTTTTCTTCATAGAATGATGGATGGCTTGAATATACTCAGGTGTTGTTCCGCAGCAACCACCGATGAACGATACATGAAGACGAGATAGAGCCACTGCATACTCCAAAAAAATTTTAACGGGTGTTGAATATACGATTTTATTTTGAACGACTTTTGGTATTCCCGCACTTGGTTTTATCCAGAGCGGCAGATCAGTACAGGCACGTAAGCGTTTAACAATAGAGATGTAATGTTCGATCCCCGCTCCACAATTCGCTCCTATTACATCTGCACCCTCCAGAGTCAATTCCTTTGCGATCAGCTCAGGACTCTCACCTGCAATTGTTAAATCGGCATCCCTGCCGGAATCAAAAGAGATAGACACAACAACCGGTAAATTCGTTTTTTTAGATGCACGAAGTGCAATTTTTACTTCTGCCAGATTTGTCATCGTCTCAAGAAGGATTGAATCTGCACCAGCTTCGGCAAGAATTTCAATCTGTTCATTGTAGACGTCGAATAATTCCTCCGGCTCATAAATATTCTGCATAAACAACTTCGCGCAGGGACCAACTGATGCAAATACTTTGGAACGACCTTTCGAAACTTCTCGAGATATACGAACACCTTTCAGATTAATTTCCTTAATCTTTTTTTCCAAACCATAAGATTGGAGTGCTAAACGATTGGATCGAAACGTATTTGTGAGGATGATCTGACTTCCAGCATTGATATATGCGGAGGCAACATCCCTTACTCGATCAGGATATTTCAGATTCCAGCTATCGGGACATTCACCCGGTCTTAGTCCGCACAACTGTAATTGCGTGCCCCAGGCACCATCGGTTATTACGGGAGCTTCAGAAATCAAATCTTTGATAATTTTATTCATGACAATCGAGTTTGAACATGACCTGAGTCTTAAATAATTTGCTTCTTATCACTGAACGAGGTTTCGTGCCATTTATCATCGACTAATGAATTAATGATTTGCTGACTACGGGGTCCAAAGATCGGATGATTTTGCATTGAAAGTTCATTTGCGATCCGAAGTGCTACCTCAGCAGGCGGTGTTTTTGTTGCACGAGATTCTTGTAATACCTTCAGTCCAACTCTGTAAATAGAAAATTCCCAGTCCTTTTGCAAATGCTGCTCAATGAATGGATCGTTATTTACGTATCCATACTGTTCATTTGCACAATTAACAATGCCCATACGATTTGTTAAAAAATCGGGAACATAGACAACGCCTTTATTAAATAAAGCTTGTCCATCTCGCTCACTGTCTTCAAGCTGATTATTTGCGGCACCGCAAACAATTTTCGCCTTAATCGTCGGAATTGTTTTTGGATTAAGGATGGCTCCGGTTGCACAGGGTGAAAAAATATCGCACTCCGTTTGGAAAATTGAAGTATCGTCAAGAGAAACTACTTTTGCATTAAGATCATATCCGGAATACTGCTCTACGACTTCCTTCACGATATGTGGATTAATGTCGCAGGCAACCACTCTCGAAACGTCTTTCTCGAATAAATAACCGATAAGCGGTGTCGCAACATGTCCCATACCCTGTACGGCAACCGTTTTTCCGGATAGCGTTCCTGTGCCGAGAAATTCAAGTGCAGCTTCCATCCCTGAAATTACACCGCGTGCCGTAGGGACTGACGGATTACCACTCCCGCCTAAACGTGGCGGTATGCAAGTCGTGAAGCGCGTCTTCATGAAAACATTCGCCATATCGGTTACATCCGTTCCAACATCCTCGGCAGTTACATAGCATCCGCGGAGCGAGCTCATAAGCTCTCCGAATTCCTGATAAAGCAACAAGCGTATCATCGGATTATTTTTATCGACAGCGGGATTTTGTGCCATCACACCTTTGCCTCCACCCCACCATATACCGGAAAGAGCATTCTTCATTGTCATACCAACAGCCAACCTCAATCCATCCCTCAAGTATTCCTCCATTGTTTTATAACTCCAGTACCGCACACCCCCCGCCGCCTGACCACGATTCGTTCGATGAATAAACGCACCTTGCAATGTATCATATTTCCGGCTTACCTGCAGAAATATTCCTTCGTGCATCATGAAATCACGTTTATCATTTTGGATGAATTCAGCTATCGGTAGCAATTGTTTATGGGATGTTCTTACTATTTCATTCTTTGCATCATATATAAAATAACACCTCGTGATATTTTCTTTCTTTAAAAAATCAATAAATTGTCCGGGCGAGAGATCTATCAGATCGTTGGTTTTATTCATCGGTGTCTCCATTTTTATACACATTCAAGATTTCTTTTCAATTATCCTAAGATTACGAAAGTTCAATTTAATTCACAAGTTGAGACGATCAATGAAAGAAGGTCAATCCTTCGCTCTGCTCGATGATAATCTTCGCATCAAATAAAAGATCGGATAACCGATTGCAAGAATCAATAATCCAGCATAAGTATCGGACGGCTGAGCTATAATCACATTGATCGAAATAACGAGCAGGAATAGAATAAATATTACAGGCATGAGCGGGAAAAAGGGTAACCGATAACCTTCAGTCGTTTTATCATCGACAGCTCTTTTCCGTAGGATGAAAATCGTAGACGCAACGACTGCATTGTTCAGATTATCGAAGAACATTATATAGTTGACAAGCTTCTCGAATGTTCCCAACAGAAATATCGATAAGATTATCATACCGCCGAAAAATAAGAGAGTGAATTCCTGGGCCTGTGTTCGTTCATTCAATTTCATGAAGATTTTTGGCAGAGCCCCGTCTTCTGCCATTGCATAATATGTTCGGGGAATCTGCATGAGCGTGACGTTAAGAAAGCCCATCGCCGAAAGAAAGATCGCAACAGAAACAAGTGTAGAAGCCGAATCTCCAAAACAGATCCGGGCGACTTCTGCCGCAACAAGTTTAGCACTTGCAACGCCTTCAATACCGAGTACGTGCACGTATGCAAGATTTATTATGAGATATAAAGATATGATGATTACAATCCCAAATAATATGGCGCGCGGTATGTTGCGCCGTGCTAACTTTACGTCGCCGCCGAAGTTGAGCGTGTTCTGATAACCGCCGTATGTGTAAGAAACTGAAATTAAGCCGAGAGCGAGAGCCATCCACCATGTGTGCGATGTGGAAATTGGCATGCTTGGTACAGACAAAATATTGGAAATGAAAAATGCGGTAACTACGATCATCAACATCATCGCTATTTTGACAATTGTCAGGACATTCTGTGCCCACGCACCGACTTTTATACCGAGATAATTAATTGTTAATAGAAATATAGTAAGACCTGCCGTTACAAGCTGAGTAGTCAGCGGGGTATGATATGGAAAA
>JACQYX010000346.1 GCA_016207985.1 Ignavibacteriales bacterium
GACTCGAACCTCAATGTAACATTATTTTGATTTGCTGCTTCTTGCATTTCGTTTACAATTTGTGTTAGAAATTCATACAGGTTGAAGTAGCGGAAACTCATTTTCATATCGCCGGTTTCAATACGTGATATCTCAATGAGATCTGTCAATAAAGTGTTGAGCCGCTGTGTGTTCTTGAGTGCTCTCTCTACAAACTCACGATTCACTGCTCCGTCGTCTATCGCCCCGCCAAGCAGTGTTTCCAACATTCCTTGAATCGTAAATATTGGTGTTCGTAATTCATGTGATACGTTTCCTAAAAATTCACTTCTTACTCGCTCTAATCTCTTTAGCTTTTCAATATCCTCTTCAAGCTTATCGACCATTGTATTAAGTGCCCCTGCAAGTTGGTCAAATTCAGTTGTTGATTGGGTTGGAATCCGACTTTTTAAATTTCCTGAACGTATTTGTTCTGCGATAATTGCCATGGTTCTGATTGGCTTTGCAAAACGTTTCGACGTGAAGTATGCAAAACCTATAATGAATACCAATACTACTGCACTTGTAATAATGATTTTATTTCTGATATCTCTCATAACCTCTTGTACTTGCGTTAATGGAACACTGAGGCGGAGAATATTAACTTTGTTGAATCCGCTATGAGCAGGAAATTTAATCGTGATTACTTTCGCTAAGTAAAGCATATCAGTATTGAGTGTGGTGCTGTGCCTTGTACTTGTACCGAAGCCATCCTGCAACGCTTGTTGTACTTCGGGGCGATTAAGATGATTCTCGATGGAGTGCAATTGGTCATACGGTAAGTCAGATTCGAAGCATACCGTTCCGAGTGTGTCGATTAAGGTTAAACGCAGAGCGGCAGATTGTGTGAATTTTTGTAGCTTAGAATAACTTATTGTGTCGTTTTCGATTGATGTCCGTATGAAATACTCTATTTGATTTGAATGAGTTTTCAATTCGTTAACGATGCGTGAATGGAAATAATCATTTAATGCAATGGTCGAGACAAATCCTGTTGCAACGATGATGATGAACGATAGTATTATTAAAAGAATTGTTAGTTTAGTCTGGAGACTCATTCCGTTTTTCTTAATCTGTATCCTACACCTTTAATCGTTTCTATGCAATCGGCGTGTTTGCCAAGTTTTTCTCGGATTTTTCGAATATGCACATCAACCGTGCGGTCAACAACTTGGACATCGCTGCCCCAAATATTGTTGAGTAGAGTTTCTCGTGTTACTACTTGGTCAACGTGTGAGGCTAAGTAGAAGAGTACTTCAAATTCTTTTTTGGGGAAGAATATTTCCTTTTTGTTTATATGGACTGTATGCTGTGCAAGAGAAATTTCTATCGCTCCAATATGAATAACATTTTCAGGGGAAATTTTTTCTTCGCGCTTTCGGAAAACATTCCGAACACGTGCGAGCAGTTTTGGAATACTGATTGGCTTGACGATATAATCGTCGGCACCAAGCTCGAGACCAAGAACCTCGTCGGCTTCTGTACCTTTTGCGGTTAAAAATATAATTGGGATTTGCGATGTCTTGCTATCTTTTTTCAGATGCTTGATGACTTCCCTGCCATCGAACTCCGGCATCATAATATCGAGAATAATCAAATCGGGTTGCTGACGTGCTTCGGTCAATGCTTCTTTCCCATTCAGGGCAGTTCGAACTTTATAGCCCTCTTTCTGAAAGTTATATTTCAGCAATTCGATGATGTCTTTTTCATCATCAACAACAAGGATGGTTTTCATGATAGTTGAAATCGGTTAGTTTATACATAATGCTTTTTTACATTGTATCACAGCAAATATTTTCTGATTCAACGGGCAACTGATTAACCACCTCAACATTATCGAAGTAATCGTTCTTGGAGTAATGTCTGCATATATGCCGCGCTGAGGTAAAGCTTTCAATTTGTGACAGGTACGGCGTAAAGATGAAAAAAGTTTATCTGCACTTTCTATAGAATCAGTTAAAGCCACATAACTGTAAATATCGAAAAGATCATCCTCCGCGTCGATGTCAAGGTAGACATTATATCTTTTCATTTTTGAATGCGATAATTCGTTTCTCTAAACTTGTCAAAGTGTTATCCAGAGATTTTAACTTTCCGCGTCTAATATTCTGTTTACTGCGCGTAAGTATCTTGAGCAAAGCAAGCGTTTCCTGCATACGCTCATAAGTCCGTATATCTTGAACAACAACTTTTGCCTCACCGTTTTGTGTAACTACAAGAGCTTGTCTGGTGTTCGTAATATCACGGATCAATTCTGAAGCGTGCGCTTTCAGATAACTGATTGGTTTTACGGATGTGCTTAGTTTCATGAGAACCTCATTTGTATTGACTATAATATAGTCTTAATTTGAGTCATGTGCAAACAATGGTAGCAACTTTCGATGAGAACAGGGGATGCTTTTATTCGGGAGCCGCGGATTTGGGGCTGACAGTTTTGTTGATTTGAATTGCCCGGACAAGAGAATTGGGTTCATTTGTGCCGATCCGAAATCTTTTGCCGTTCGTCAACGTCAGTTCTACTGCTTGAAAGCCCGACACATTCCACAGCATATATCGCCCGGGCATCCATCGAATTCCCCATCCTGCTATCCAGGAATTTTTCACCGGTCGAGCATCAGTTACATCGGATAGCTTGATCTCCTTTCGGATGAGTCCGGGTCCGAAGCGGCATACCACCCTGCCATGGCTGATTTCTACAGTGAGTGATGCGAAGAGAAATAACGTAATAAGGAGTAAGATAGCGACTCCTGCTTCGACGGGATTTATCGATTCATTTATCAGGAAACGAACAAGAATAGCCGCGATGACAATACCCACGGCTGCGATTATTACGATACCATATTGTGTGTGATGGTATTTCATAGTTTCTCCTTTTGCACTGGTGCTTCAAGTACCTTAGCTATTTCTGACAGCTTGAGTTGCTGGTTGGGTACGCAAGCTTCGTTCACTATGATTTCCTATTTAAGGGTGGAATCTCAAGATGATTTTGAAAATACATTTTAAGCATTTCTCTCTCGCGATCCTTTGGTTTGTCGCATTCATAATAGTACACTTTTATTGGTCCAAAATTACTTATGATATGATAATATCGAGCGAAGTTAGAATCGCTCGCTTCAACAGCAGCATATCTTGAATAGCGAGCGTGAAGAGATTGGATTGTCTCTCCAATATAAATGATATCACTTGAATCCTTCAACCTGAGTATCGGTTTTTGAGTGTACCAAACATAGGCGCAATTGGCGGCAGATTTTGCTGTTGGTGTTGAAAAGAATTCACGAAATTGGCACTCGAACTCAGAATTTGATTGAGCGTCGATTTGTCCTTCAAGTTGCTTGATAGACAATGAGAATTTCTTGAGAATGTCGATTGCATTCATATTGTTCTGAGTGCCTAACGGACTGCGGCTAAGTGCCCCATGAGATAATATTACTGAACAATAGATTAACACTACAATTTATTTTCATCATCGAAACTTTCAAGTTGCCAAAATCGTCCTCCATGCTCATAGGGATCAGCTTGAGTGCCGTGTTAGGTGTCTACTGCTTTATCAATGATTCTTTGAGTTTCCTGTATTACAGTCAACGTCTTTTCTAAATCTATTTTACCTTCAATATCGGGACAGCGATAATCACCATCTAAGACGGCGACAGTCATCGATTGACCATTTCGCAATACCGGCTTGATTACTCTAATCTTGCTGTTTTTGGAGGCATTAAGAATGCGGTCATTCCATTTCCATTTCAAGTCTGTGCGTTTTGCTTTGTCGTCAACAGCTATCT
>JACQYX010000347.1:0-4210 GCA_016207985.1 Ignavibacteriales bacterium
AAGGATGGTAAATTTAGGATTGCCAACATACCTAATGGAGATTATGAAATGATTATATCCCGTGTGGGATACGAACGGCAAATTATTACGCTTCAAATATCAAAGCAGGAATCCCTCTATTATGAAATCAAGCTTCGACCACGGCCTGTGCTGACAGAAGAAATGGAAGTTCTCGCCGAGCGTCCTGAAGAAGTCCGACCAAACTTGTTCTTCCCCAAAGCGAGCGACGATGCCTATTGCGTCTACGGTACCGGTAATTCCCTGCCGATCGGAATACTTTTTACAGATAGCGCATTGTATATGTACTTGTTGGAGCCAAAAATTGTAGACAGTGCTAAATACATTCGCCTGTGGCTGCTCTATAAAAATTTATCAGGGATACCGTACAATATTGATCCATTTACGAATATAAAGCTTCATCTGATAGGTCAGAAATCTTCTTACCGGGATATTTCTGCTGATCTTCCACAGGAGATACAAAAAATAATTAAAAATGAAGATGCCATAGCGACTTCAGAAGAAGTTATAGGGAGACAAATTCAACAAACGGCGGTACTGCATAGAAGAGCATTAGATAATTATAGGAGTTTTTTAAGAAGAAATTTATCTCCTGAACAATATGCGCATTATATTGCAAACGATATCATTCGTGGTCCACTATCGGGTATAGCATGGGAAAACATCCTTTCTATGAGCGCAAATGATGGCATTTTGAAGCGACATATTGTATATCCTGGAAACAGCGTACATGGGTATCTCTATTTTCCTTTCCCCGGTTTGAATTGGAAAGCAACTGGTTCAAGTTTTCCTGAAGCATCTGAATATGTTTATACCATAGAAATTATGACTCCAAATGGTAGTAAAACAATTGAATTTATCCCGAATTAAATACCGAATATTTGTTTTACTTTCCTTCTTAGTGCTGGCGGCACACTTCTCCAATTTATCAACACAGTGGGAATCCCCGCCTGACGCCCGCCTGTCGGACGGGCAGGGACGGGCAGGCACTCCTTCGGAGGAAGATGTAAAGACTATTGTAACGGGAAAAATCAGTGATGTAGAGACTGGCGAACTGCTTGTAAACGTAATCGTGTTTTTATCCCAAACTCCTCTTGGGAGTTCATCGGGAAAGGATGGTAAATTTAGGATTGCCAACATACCTAATGGAGATTACGAAATAGTTATCTCCCGTGTGGGATACGAACGACAAATTATTACGCTTCAAATATCAAAGCCGGAATCCCTCTATTATGAAATCAAACTTCGACCACAACCTGTGCAGACAAAGGAAGTGGAAATTATTTCTGAAGCCCCTGAAGATGCAAAACAATTTTTCTTTCCAAAAGAGAATCCTGGAATGTTTTGCATATATGGTAAAGTTTCTACTATCCCAATTGGAGTATTTTTCGCTGACAGTGCATTATACATGTATTCTCTGGAACCTGTTATTTTAGACAGTGTAAAATACATTCGGTTATGGTTGCTCTATAAAAATTTATCACAAACGCAATATGACTTCAATCCGAGAAAATTATTAAAACTGCACATGAAGGGGAAAACATATTCAATAAAAGAAATCCCTCCTGACCTACATTCATTCATTCTTCCCCTTATCGACACTCAACAAATAATCAGCAGGATAGCTGAAACTGTTGGATCTTCACTCGAAGCACTGGCGACAAGACAAAGCGTTTTTAAATGGGAGATGGAGCATACTAACCTATTATTTATAATGAGTCCGCGACCTGCAATAATTAGACCATCTAATATGAGCCCAGCACGTGAAGGTTCCTTATCTGCAAGATTATATAGTATATTTACAAATAGTGTTAATGTTGGCATCATGAAACGTTATATTGTTTACCCGGGTAACAGTGTCAACGGTTATGTTTATTTTCCTTTCCCCGGTTTGAATTGGAAAGCAACTGGTTCAAGTTTTCCTGAAGCATCTGATTATATTTATACCATAGAAATTATGACTCCAAATGGTAGTAAAACAATTGAATTTATCCCGAATTAAATATCGAATATTTGTGTTACTTTCCTTATTCGTGCTGACGGTACACTTCAATGATTTATTTGCACAGGAAGATGCAAAGACTATTGTGACGGGAAAAATCAGTGATGTAGAAACTGGCGAGCTGCTTGAGAATGTGAATGTATTTCTCTCGTTTACAACCATTGGCACATCGACTGTAAAAGATGGTGGTTTTAAACTTGCCAATATCCCAATTGGTGTATTTGATTTAGTTATTTCACGAGTCGGATACGAGCGGCATGTCATTACCTTACAAATCGTTCAACCTGACTCATTTCACTACGAGCTTAAACTGAAGCCACAGTTACTCCAGACAGACGAGGTTGAGGTAATTGCCGAAAGTCCTGAAGATTGGAAAGAGAACCTTGAAAGATTTATTAAAACATTCATCGGTGAAACCGACAATGCACAGCACTGTAAAATACTGAACCCCGAAGTACTGAACCTTTACTTTGATGAAAAAACGGATACACTGGTCGCATCGTCTGATAGTATTCTGTATATTGATAATTATGCCTTAGGTTATCGTATCCACTTTATACTTGTTCAGTTTATCTGGGATGTAAATAAAGATGCTGGTTATTACCTTATCTATCCACTTTTTGAAGAGCTTAAACCACACACTCCGAAAGAACGCTCTGAATGGCAGCAGAACCGGGAGAAGACATACAAAGGATCGCTCAAGCATTTTCTGTGTACATTGAATTCGGGGAACACCGATGCGGAGATGTTCAGCATCTTTTCCGGACCGCTGAAATACTTAGCGCGGGGATTTGGCCACCGCGTTAGTCCTGATGAGTTCCAACTCATACCGCAGCATGGTACACCCTTCAAGTTGTTACAATTCCCTGGTTATCTAAGGATCGAGTATGGAAGAAGAGACGGTGAATATACTAGAGGTGAAAAAGTCTGGGATAAATTTACGAAACGCTGGATTGACAATCCAAGCATAGCTCAGAATGCTACAGCAAGTATTATAACTTTGAAGAATATGTACGCACTTATTGATACATTAGGAAACTTGTTAAATCCATTAGCAATTGAAGTCTCCGGCATGTGGGGGAATAAACGTGTATCGGAGCTGCTGCCAATGCATTAACCTACCAATTCCAGTTTGTCTTTTATGTTTCTACTCGTATTTTCTAGAAATTGTCAAGTCAACTAAGTATTTAAGAAAAGCATCAAATCTATAAAACTTTTTCTAACCCACTATCATCTAAGGAATAATCATGCCAGCATTAACAAAAAGAAATGCCGTGTCTAAATTAAATCTCCGCTTAGCAGCGATTGCAATTGTTCTTCTCATTATAAATTCTTTTTGCCACACACAGGAATCATCGGATACACTTGATACCAACCGGAAGGATGCCCTTTGCATTTACATCGATTGTGGATATTACTGCGATTTTGATTACATCAGGAAAGAATTAACTTTCGTCAACTATGTTCGTGACCGAGTAGATGCGCAGGTGTTTATTCTTGTTACTACTCAGCGGACGGGAAGCGGTGGACAGGAATTCACACTTACCTTCATCGGCAAAAAAGAATTTACTACAATAGACGATACTCTTACGTTCACAACAAAACAAAATGAAACCGCTGAAAATATCCGGAAAGAACTTGTTCGAATACTAAAACTCGGTTTGATCAGGTACGTGTCCAAAACACCCCTTGGTGAAAAAATAACGATTACATATAAAGAACCATTAGCTCAAGCAGAAATCAAAGATATTTGGGATTACTGGGTATTTAGTATAAGCGGGCGGGGTTTCTTCAACGGCAATCAGGCATCAGATTATACCTCACTCTATGGCTCAATGAGCGCGAATCGAACAACGGAAGACCTAAGAGTGAGCATCTCGGTGAACGGGAGTTACAACGAAAATAAATATGATTATCAAGACTATAAATATCGAAGTATATCGCGAGGCAGGGGATTAAATTCTTCAGTGGTTTTCAGTATAACCGATCATTGGTCGTGGGGTCTTTCAGCTTCAGCATCGAGTTATACATATAGCAACACAAAACTTGGTTTGTATGCTGCTCCTGGGATCGAATACAACCTCTTTCCATACTCTGAATCGACTCGAAGACAGCTTCGTTTTCTCTATCGCGTAGGATATGAATACATTAGATATAAGGAGGAAACTATTTACTATAAAATGATTGACC
>JACQYX010000347.1:4288-5906 GCA_016207985.1 Ignavibacteriales bacterium
CCGTCTACAAAGTCATAATCTTTCGGTCTCATACTCTGTGAAAGAACCCTGGGGTTCAACCGGTATCACTCTCCAGGGATCAAATTATTTACACGATTTTTTGAAGTATCAGATTTCAATATATGGAAATATCTCTTTTCGACTGATCGAAGGATTATCTCTCGACTTGAGCGGTAGATATTCAGAATCGCGAGACCAATTATCACTCCCAAAGCAAAATGCAAGTACAGAGGACATATTACTACAACGGCGTGAACTTGAATCTCAATTCGATTATTATTGCTCGGTTGGTTTAAGTTTTTCGTTCGGATCAATTTATAATAACATCGTCAACCCACGATTTGGCGGAGGTGGTGGGAGCCAAACTGTTATTTATTATAACTAAAGGTATTCAGATGTAATAGAATATTTTTTTTCATAACGATTTTCTCATATATGAAATCAGAAAGCTGAGGGGAAACTTTATCTCTTTCTCATCAACTGCTCAATCTCTTCAATTTCCTTCGGGTAGAGTATGGAAGAAAAATGGATGAGGATGATACGAGAATATCTAAGTATAGATATGAATCAGGGAGAATTGTCGGTGTAAACGATCTGAGCGCTGCAAGCATCATCTCTCAAAATAATCCCAATGCATTAATAGATTCCCTTGGAAATCTGTTTAATCCATTAGCGATTGAAGTCACTGGTAAATGGGCAAAAAATCGGGTCTCGGATTTATTACCGCTGTATTAATGTAAATAGAATTTATTGTAGAACGAACTTTCGTTCGTTACAATCTTTTATGGGCTGACTAAAAAGCCAAGAGTCATGCTGAATTTATTTCAGCATCTATGCAAAGCAAAGTTGTTTGCAAGGTTTAGATTCTCAACGAGTCGAGTCTTCGACCGAACCAAGTTCGGAACGACTCCTTTTCTTACTTTTTGGCCAACCCCTACATCATTTATTATTTTCTAAAAGTGTCCTCGTCGATTTGGTTGAAACGGACATCGGGATCGTCATGCTCTGCTGACCGGTCACCGCCATTGTCTGTTCATTCTCTATCGAGGATTCATCGAGAACTATCAACCCTAATTTTAAATCGAAATACATTGTACCTTTTACTTTGCCGCTGCCTTCAACGAATAATTCCATTCCGCCCATCATCATCTTGCCGGTGTCGGAAGTTGTACCGGTATAGTCGATCTTCAGACAATCGTGTTCTTGCTTCTTGTCTTTTCTAACGAGCGTATATTCCATGTCGGTGGTGTGTATTATCTTCCCGCCCATCGATTCAATTGTGTCCACATCCATCGACTTCCATTTATCACCAAATTTAATCGCCTTCTCAGGGAACTCAGCTATCTTCGTCGTGCTGCGCTGACCGGCACCGCCCATCATTCCTTCGTCTTTCACTGTGTCTATTACTTCTCGCTTCAGTATATTCCCTAATTTTGCTACTATGATCCTGGTCTTCTTACCGATGAGTTTGTCAAGGATCATGGTCGAGTCCATCATTGGACTTTTTATTACATTCTTCGCAGAATCAAGTGAAATAATCATCGCTGTAGCTCCATCCTTATCAACATTTTCGATCTCTATGCGTACAGTCATGTCGCTGACGTTCGTCATCTTCATC
>JACQYX010000348.1:0-2091 GCA_016207985.1 Ignavibacteriales bacterium
TTGGCACCGCCACCCCTTCGGGGCAAGACCGGTGCAATAGCCGTTCTGCCAGCTCTCCAAAATCTTCTTATAATATGCGGGACTGCCATACGATCAAGCGAACCCTCCATTAAATTTCCTGTCGAAAAATAATGCACAATATATAATTTGGAGCGGGACCATTCTAACAGATCTTCTCGATATCAATCATAAAGTTCGCATCTAATATATATAAAAGTAACGCGTAAATCAAGCAATTATCCGTATTGTGTTAGAATAACTCATATTAATGTTACAATTCCACCAGTGATGAAACCCGAAGTGATTATTTGGCCTAATAAAAGAACAGACAGAATCGTTGTCAGAACCGGTTGAAGATTGGCAAATATCGCTACCTTTGTCGCTTCAATCCGACTGTGTGCATAATACCATAACAGGTATGCGAAAATAGATGTTCCGAAAGCTAAATAGAACAAACCACCCCAGTGATGGATTGTGAGAGCTGAATAATCGAATTGTACAACGTCGAACACACCCACAGGTATGAACATAAGAGTCCCGAATATCATTGTCGCGGCGCTTGTTTTAAACGCTCCATATTTTGGAATCATCGACTTACCTTTTACAGTGTACCATGCCCATGCTGTCACGGCGAAAACTAAAATCAAGTGCCCAATTTTATATTCAGACCGAAAATCAATACCTCGCTCGAAAATGACAATCAGAATACCGATGAAGGGAATTACGATCCCGAGATTTTTTTTAAATACAGCTTTCTCCATTCCAGTCAGATTCGAAATAACCAGCACAATTGCCGGTGTTGTACTATATAATAGAGCGGTGTTCGAAGGTGTAGTCAATTTAATAGCATAAAGGAAGAGGAATTGATTCACCGGTATCGCCAAGAAACTTAGAATTATGATACTTCTAAAATCTTCTTTCCGAAAATTCAATTTCGTCCCACGTAATTTAACGAGGAGATATAATCCGGCTGCTGCCATCACCGAGCGTAGCATCGTTAGTGAAACAGGATTGATGTCTTTCACTACGACTTTTGCAACTATATGTGTTCCGCCGGCAATTAATTGTTGGAAAAATAGAACAGAATAAACAATATTCTTTTGATAATGAAATTTTTCGATTAAGGTACTTTCTTCCAACTTTAATAAAGATGGTAGAATAAAAAATTAGAGCAAGCGAGCAAGAGATAAGAATCTTTTTTGAACTGATAGTTTCAGAAGTTTTGATATTATTGACCTAAGTAATACAATCAAGTATATCAGCAGATAAATAACTGATGAATGTAAACTATTTCTCCGGTCAATACATCAATGTAGAAATTCCACTGAGGGTAACGTCCAGATCCAATCGGAATTTTCCATACAACTCTAAGCTCGATTTTGTTACTGCTTTTTTGTGGGTAAATAACCATCGAAACCTGATCAGTAAATACTTTGTCAATCGAAACAATAAATTTCCCTGTGGTCCAGCAGTAATATTCGATTTCATATCCCAATAAACTCTTAATAGCTCTTTCTATTGTAATCAAATCATGCATCGGTATAAAGACATTCTTATAAGTATTCCCATATATTTGAACAACCTCTTGGTGGATCAGAACAGCAATTTCCATGTAATCAATTACGAGACCTTTATACGGTTGCTTCAAATGAATGAACCAATCTGTAAAAAGACCACTGGATGATCGTGTTGCCTGTTTTACAATAAGAAGGTTCGTGTCGATAACATTTGTAAACTTCCTAAATTTCCAAACCGCACTTTTTGCTTTAGATACTACAATATTCGTATCAGTAATAGTAGATTGCCCTCGGTCAAGCAGTCCAACTGTTTTGATAAAACCGTATTCATTTAATTCGGATTGCATCTTCGTATCGTTTAAAGAATCAAATTCAGCTTTCAGCTTTAGTAATTCAGATTCTGGTAATGGAAACAGAATTGTGGGATAGTTTTTATTTTCGCGACGCACAAGAACTGTCACCATAAAGCTTGTAGAATCAACCCTCCTTCCATCTCGTGCGATTATTGTAATTATCGTCTCACCTGTACGACCAATAATTGGTGTGATAGTTATTGTTCGGTTACTCCCCGAGC
>JACQYX010000348.1:2208-3975 GCA_016207985.1 Ignavibacteriales bacterium
TGCTATCCACTAATTTCTTATTTGATGATATTGCCGAAACGTGAAGCTGTTCAACATTGAAATTCCTATCACCCATTGTAAAGCATATCGGACCAAGTGTATTATTTATAAATACAGTTTGATCGGGTATCTGATTCCTCGAAGGTTGGGGATAACGATGTGGAGCCTCGTATACGATAATGTTTGGAGATTCACAAGCAGCGATAAGAAGCATCAATAAAAATAGAAGTCTATGCTGTATTTGAAATTTCATATCCTCTAAGAAAGTAACAAAAAACACATCACTTCCAAACTCGTCTATCATAAATTATTACAAAAACTGATAATTTTGTATCTTATTCACTCGAAATGGAAAACTGGAAAAAAAATCTTTACGTTCTCTGGGGGACTCAGTTCCTTGCCATGATAGGTATGAACTTAGTCGTCCCATTTCTACCTTTCTATATCCGAGAGCTCGGTGTAACAAATCCAGATGAATTGGCACGCTGGAGCGGTTTGGTATTCGCGGGACCGTTTTTTACGTCAGTTATCGCGACACCAATTTGGGGATCGTTGGGTGATAAACATGGCAGGAAGTTAATGGTAGTCCGTGCTATTTTCGGCTTAGGTGTATCACAAATTTTAATCGGTTTTTCACAAGATGTTGTTCAACTTCTGCTCTGCCGAATGATTCAAGGAGCGATCAGCGGATTTATCGCCGCATCGCTTACGCTTGTATCGACATCAACCCCCAGACAGTACATCGGATATTCTTTAGGATTGCTGCAATCAGCGACTGCAGGGGGTGTTATGCTGGGTCCAGCCATCGGTGGATTTCTCGCCGACATGATCGGTTTTCGGGAAATATTTTTTATCACTGCAAGTCTATGCTTCATCGGTGGCTTTGTAGTAATAAAGCTTGTGCACGAGGTAGAGCAATCAGAGCAAAGTTCAGAAAGATCGTCTGTGATACAAAATTTCAAGCTGATGTTTACCGACAGAAAACTTCGTGTAATTGCAGTTACGATTGTTCTATCTCAAATTGCCGCATTAATGATTGAACCGATATTCGCGCTGTTCATCGAAGGATTCAAAACTACCACAAAGTATATATCCACACTAACCGGTCTTACGATTGCAATCTCAGGTATCTTCATGGTTATCTCATCCCCTTGGTGGGGAAGAAGAAATGACAGACTCGGTTTTAAACAAAATCTGATAATTGCACTAACCGGGACGGGGATCGCCTATAGCTTGCACATCATCATTCCGGAGCTCATATCATTAAGCATTTTACGGGGTGCACTCGGATTCGCTCGTGGTGGAATTCTTCCTGCACTTTATTCATTAACAAGTATATACGCACCAGCTAACCAGAAAAGCGGATTGATAGGCATTGCATCGAGTTTGACAATTTTGGGGAATATGATCGGACCTCTTTTAGGTGGGTTGGCTGCGGGTCGTTGGGGAATTTATTCTGTGTTCATCTTCAATAGTACTTTATTCATTATCTGTGCTGTTATTATTTGGTTATTTTATTACGATGACAAACGTAACCATAAATCTTCCCCAGAAGTGACTGATATCTTGGGCGGGACACAATAAAAAGGGTGAGTTTTGCAACTCACCCTTCTGCATTCGTTGACTGCAAAAATCAATTACTTGGTCAACAATATCTTCTTCACATCGACAAAATATTATTAGAACATGAGGAAAATACATCTAAATTTGTTATCTTTTCTTCAATCACGAATAACGCACAAAAGATATGTCGCAATCATCAACCAA
>JACQYX010000338.1 GCA_016207985.1 Ignavibacteriales bacterium
AGTCAATCTGGTTGAGCCGTTTTTGAATTTCCGATGGCTCCATACTTTCATTCTGTAATTTCAATAGCTGTCGAGCATATTGCTCATATACTATAGCTTGTGAATCCTTAACCTTTGGATGATTTACTTGTTTATTATAAAAAGAAAATATTTTAAATGCTTCATTAAAATTAGACGATCGTAATGCAATAAGCCCCTTTCCTTTCAATGCCGAAGCATTCTCAGGATCATAATCAAGGGCTTTCGAAAAATTGAATGAAGCTTTATCAAATAGCTGCCTTTCATAATATACGACTGCTAATTTATAATATAATAAACTTAAATTTATATCAGGCTTCGACGCGTAAGGCAAAAGATCCTGAATCGTTTTCTCACGGTGTTCTATCTGCTGTTGAACGTCTTTCATCATTTTTTCACCAACATTGATAATGTAAGATGATCCATGATAGTAACTTTTAAATGTCCATTTGCCGATACCCTCTAAACGCAACGCTGCTTTTTCTTCATCTGAATTAATAAGAAAGATCGAGCTGGATATCAGCGATACAGCGAGCGCCACACCAACGAGGAAAGTACAATTCGAGTGTTTCTGTGAGCGCCCGATCAATTGCCGGGAGAGCGCAATTGCTAAAAAATTAATCGAAGCCGCCGCCGGTGAGAGTAAGTCCCAGTCTCTGGGCATCGTGAGCATGGGATTAATAGTGAAATCGAAAATCGCAAAATAAAACACCGCGAGCAGTAAGAAAACGATTCGAGGTTCCCGCCAAGAAAGATAGCGATAGCAACCGATGCTTGAACAGATAATTAAAACAACGGCAGGCGAGACAGTGTAAAGGAATTGTTGGATCACATCCGAAAAATGATTCAGAGTTAGAAGTGTATAAGAGTGGGGAGGCGGCAGCCAGTTTTCAATCGGAAGAAAGATCTTGGTCATAACTTCTTGCTGATCACCAACATTATAGCGATAAGCCTGAAAATGGAAAAAATACAACAATATACTTATCACCATGGTAGCAGCAACGACTGTGATGATACGTTTCAATTGAAGCCATTTTGATAAGTTAGGATATTTATTATGAGAGACGTAACGTATAACATATAATAAAGCTGGAAGCATAAGAATCATTTCGATGTGCAAACGAATTCCAACAACAAAGACAATTATCATCCAGACCAGCATTTTCTTACCATCAAAAACCATCCAAGCGAACATTAAAAAAAGAACAATTGCAAGATAAACTAATGTATAATCTTCAACATGACCGAAGAAAAGCTGATTGACACCAGAAGATAGGCTAATCACTACAATTAGAAATTTCCAAATCACCGATCCATCGAGGTGCCGAACGAAAAACAGAAGCACAACCAAGTAGACTCCACCGCTGATCGAGCTGACGAGCTGGAAAGTATATTTTTGATCTAAGTTGAAAAAAGAAGCCAATTGCTGATGAATCAATCTCGTGAGCGGCTCTTTATCGGCAAGGGAAAATATATCACTAAATGTATAATGCTTTCCAGCAAGCAAACTCAGAAGTGTTCGGGTATCGCCGTACATATCAGTCCCTATCCGAAAATGATAAAACACTCCGAATCCCAAAGCTCCGATTATCAAGAAGAAAATGAGTAACGTAATCTTGTTGGGCGGATTAAAACGACCAACAAATTCTATGATCTTAATATATCGGGAAGATAGAAATGGCAATCCCAACAACAGAGCAGCTACCAAGATAAAAATTTTCTCATCACTTTTGAAAAAAGCGAGATGGTTTACCCCCCAAAGAAACGAATCAGGTAAAAATGAGCTTATCGTGTAAAGTAAAAGCACACCTCCGAACAGCGTTAGGATAGAAAACCTCAGATGTCTTGAGAATCTTAAATCGTTCGATCGCATAAGTTATGCCCGACCTGTAAGTTCTTAAAATGGACTTTTTGATCAAACAAAAAATTTTCAACAAGCAGTCATAACGAGATGACGGAAAGCAGATCCTTACAATCCAACTTTGTCTTTAATAATATAAATGGGTCGCTGTTTCACTTCATCATAAATACGTCCGATATACTCACCAATCACCCCAAGGGTTAACAACACCATACTGCCGATGAATGTAATAGCTACAATAGTTGATGCCCAGCCGAGGATCGCTTTATTTGTAAATAGTTTCTCATAAATGACGTAAACACCTCCAAGGAAAGAAATCCCAGCGACCGCGAGTCCGAAATAAATCGCCAATCGCAGAGGTGCATTCGAGAATGAAATCAATCCGACGAGCGCCAAATCGATTAAGCGTCTGATTGTCATTTTAGGTTTGCCCGCGAACCGCGCATCCCGATCGAACTCAATCCCTATTTGTCGGAATCCAGCCCAGGCACGAAGACCACTTATGTACCGATTACGCTCAGGCATTGAGCGAAGAACTTCAACAACACGGCGATCCATCAGAGAAAAATTTCCGGCTTCCATCGGTATCGAGATTGAAGAGAATGTATGCAACAATTTATAAAATGATGAAAATGCAAACCGCTTTAAGAAATTTTCTTTCCGACTCCTTTTTACGGTATAAACAACGTGGTATCCCTCTTTCCATTTCGAAATCATCTCAGGAAGTAATTCTGGTGGGTCCTGCAAATCACCATCCATAAGAATAATTGCTTCACCAGATGCATTATCGAGTCCGGCTGTTATTGCGATCTGATGACCAAAATTCCTCGAAAGGCGAAGCACTTTAAATCGCTCATCAGTCCGATGATTTTCTTCCATTACCTCAAATGAATTATCCCTGCTTCCATCATCAACAAAAATGATTTCAGTCGGAACCTTGAGATTATCTATTACTAACTTTAAACGCCTAACCAATTCAGGAATGATCTCTTGCTCGTTGTAGATCGGTATGACAATGGAATATTTCATAATGGTTTTATTGATTTATCGCTCGGCGTTTTCTTGGTACGAAAGGAATATACGATTCCTATCACTGATAATCCAATAGTTATAAATGTAATCCAAGCCCCTCTGTAAAAACTCTCCGGCTCAAATCGGATTTCAATACTATGATCACCAGCCCTTACGGGGATTGCCCGCAAGCTCCAATTTGCCCGATAAACTTTTTCAAGCTTGCCATCGATGTAAGCATTCCAACCCGGATAAAATATCTCACTCACGACAAGATAACCATTTTTCCGTGTTGATACTTTTAATGTAATCAAATTCAAGCTGTATGAAATAATTTCGGCTTTACTATTCGAAGAGTCAATTATTTCATTTAAGCTGAGATCAGGATTTTCTTCCAAGACGACAATTTTAAGTGGATCGAATGAATCGCTCGACATGAACTCTTTTATTTTTTCTTCATCGGTAATTATCGTAGTTTGATATACAAAATATGCTCTCGGGACAAAAGTTGAAGCAACTGACAATCTCATTGTCTGATTCTGATTATCTACAACAGTACGAAATTTTGCATTGAGGAGATCGCATGCACGGTCAAAGTCTTTAACGGGCGGATAGATGCGCTGGAGTGCAAGCGGTGTGTATCCTTCCATCATGAAGATGCGATCGACCATTCCTTGATTCCGATCTAAGATCATTGAATTCTCTCGCCGACTATTTACGCGAAAATATTCCTTCTGCCCTTCTTGTTTTATTATCTCAACAAGGTTCGCTGTCCGATTGTAATACTCATCAGGATTTGTAGTTCCATTATTTTGGTTGAATCCGAAAATATTGACATCCACAAATAGAAGAATGATCAATCCGATAATTCCTGTAAGAGGAGACACGGTTCTTCGAGATATTAGGAAAAGTACACCGATAGTACCTAAAACTAAAATCAATGTTGTTGTGGTTTCACTGACAGCCATCGAATGAATTTGATCGTAGTATCGAGTTCCTTCAGAAGGTTGAAGGAATCCCATCGATGCTGCTAACCAGAGGAGCACAGCACCGCCGGCAATAAATAATAAAACTTTTCCGATTTTCTGTTCTTGGGCACTCATTAAATAAAAAAATGCTTGCAAGCCAAAACCACATAGCAGCGAAAAACTTAAAGTCGAAAGCAATGTGATTCTACCGATGCTTCTGAACTTATCGAATCCAGGAACAAGGTTAAAAAATAATTTGTGAAGAATAAAATTATCGCCTAAAGCGTACAGCATTGCAAAGATACTAAGTCCGACAAATAACTTAACATAGCGATTGTCTTTCGCAGCAAAAAGGGAAAATATTATCAAAACGATTGCAGGAATACCGACATATAAACATGTTTCCCAG
>JACQYX010000339.1 GCA_016207985.1 Ignavibacteriales bacterium
CGCAAAAACATAGAATCCACCCATGCGCAGATTCTTCCGAGAACGATTGCTGACAAATCGTTGCATCATCGTCGCCGATGGATTTTATGAGTGGAAGAAACCAGAAGGTTATGAACATCTCGTCCGTGGCGAGAAATTACCTAAAGGCGTGAAAAAAATCCCTTACCGCATCATCATGAAAAACAAACAACCGTTTGCACTTGCGGGATTATGGCGCTCGATTGAAGTTGAGGAAAAGAAGATAGTAACAACGGGGATTATTACCACAAGTCCGAATGACTTGATGAAACCAATTCACGATAGAATGCCTGTAATTTTAAATGACGAAGATTTACAATTGTGGCTAAATCCTGAAGTCAAATTGTTCAACGAACTTTATAATCAGCTCGACCCTTATCCAACACATGAAATGGAGGCGTATATTGTTTCGTATGCAGTCAACAATAGCAGGGATGATACGCCGGCGTGTATTGAGTCGGTAGAATAACGATGGGCAACACACTTTCGGGATTGATTCAACATTGGAAGTGAGTCGCACTTAGATTCGTAGTAAAATATAGCATCGGCTTCCGCTTCTTTATCTTCCCAACATCATAATAGCTACATAACTTCTCAACATCGTATCCGAAAGGAGAGAGGAGTGTCTCAACCGCCTTCAATAGCAATTCAGTGTATTTCTCAATGTCGTACCCATCTTCATGCTGGTAAGTGAGTAAGCTTTTTGCCTTTTGCGAATCACGCTTTCCTGTTTGATCAATAATAACGTACTCGATAACCTCACCTGCCTGAATGTTCACACCAAACTGGGCAAGCTCACGTACTACCAGTGCGTTGACGTTATTGTTTGCATATTCACCGGCGTCTTTTTGAACACGTCGCCGAAGCACTAACTCTCTGGGATCGACATTACCCACACGCAGCTCGCGAAGGTAGAATCCCGCCTCCCGCAAAAGCTCAGGCACTGATTCGCGGATCTCAGAAATGTTTTTGGCTTTAGAGAGCATCTCAAGCAACCGTGCTTGCATTTTTTTGACGTAGGGAGGTGAATCTTTTCTTCGCATCTCAATGCCGCGCATTTTGATTTCACCGTGATCGTACCAACCAACATATTTTTGTGCCGCCGGAATACCCGAATCCAACTTCGAACTTGGGAAAAGTATCCAATTGTAAATTCCTTCCAATGAAATATTCACTCCAACCACATTCTTGATCTGCTGCGCTAATATTTCGTAATCGTTGTGCGTTGCACCCGGTTTCTTCAGCCACAAACAATCGATTATCGCATGGACAAGATGGTAACCATTTGCCTCAGCAATTTCTTTAGCAGTGAGAAGCGCTTCGCGTGAAAAAGCATTCACAGATTCGTGTGCTTCAATCCGACCGAAGCGTGCGTTCTTGTATCCTAAATAACCGAAGCAGGTAACAAGCATCCACTTCAGTGCATTCTGGCGGCGCTCGTACTTCTGGTGCTCGGCAAGTGTTGTTGCCGCCTTCTTCTTTGCTTTGTAGTAGGCACGCTTTTCTAAGACAGGTTTCAGAGTTATTGGCACAATACCTTTTCGTTTCTCGCAAATTGTATAACCAAGCTCAGGTACTTTATCCACCTGAGGCGGACGACAGCATCGGCAATTAATTGTTTCCGGACTTATGTTGTGCATCTCCATCAAACTCGGGTACATGCTGGCGAAGTCAAGCTCGGCAACATTTTCGTGATAACCAAGCTCAGGCATGAAGACAAGTCCGCCACGGTCGCTCAACAACAATTCATCAGCGGTTTTGAAATCTTCGCCTTCTTTTTTCTCGGCTGGAATTAGAATATTATTTCGGTACGCATAACTCATTTGCATACTTGCCAGTCCAGTACCGATAGCTGCACGCGATTGCTTCTGCATCGGAAGTTGTGTTAGTCGTGCAAGCTCGATAACGCCTTCGATATCCGATTCACCCATGATGAAGCTATTCTCGGCATCCATATGCCATCGCCCTGCCAGCATAAATGCAGCATCACGGTGGATTATTTGCCCGTACGTCCAATAACTTCGCTCTTTGGTATGGAAATACCCCTGCGACTGATCCCGATTCAATAAAAGCGGAATATGGCATTTTATCGATGCGTTTAGAAGTGTCGGGAAAAGTGTTGCATCGCCCCAATCGGAAATTATGAGATCGGGATCGTAATTGTAGAGGTGCCAGTTCACTGACTGGAGAACTTCTTCAGGATCGTTTTGTTCGATGGCGTAGGATTTTCCATCATAACTGATTTCAAGATTAAGCGAGCGGGAAAATTTTGTCCCGAAATCTGTGTTGTTCAAATACATAATTCTCAAATCAGGGATTTGATAATTGCAAGCATCGAACTTGTCTTCAACAATAATTTGCTGGAGAATGTTGTTCTCGCCTATGCGAAACTCACATCGAGCGAGAGGGAAGACCTGCCGGTCGTACAAATACATTTGTGCAACGGGAATGTTACTGTTGTAAAAAACGAAGTGAGGGAAGAATTTCTGAAACGTCCATACGCAGTTATTCAGTTGGAGCGGATTGTGGACAGTGATTTTTGTTACTTCCCATTCTTCCCCGGAAAATAACTCAAGTTTTTTCTCTTTACCAATTGTTACCTGAAGTTTGAACCGTTGAACAAGAGTTGTCACTCGTCTCTCGTCACTCGTAGCAAGACGGAGGTAAAAAGATGGATGAAACGGATCGAAGCAATGATATGCTTTACCGTCATCTCCGATGACCCAAATTACCATGCCGTTGCGGACAGGGTAGAGGTCGAAGAAAAAACCAGAAAGATTTCGGATCGTTTGTTGATAATTTGTCATTGGTCAGTTGTCATTCGTCATTTGTTCTTTGTACTTTGTGTGGAACTCGGCACTCACCGCTCACCGCTTGGAGTTTATCCCGCTGCAAGCGGGACTCACTGCTCATTGCTAACATCAGACATCGGATATCTGACATCTTTCCATTACTCCATTATTCCAGTAATCCACTTTTTCCGTTGCCACCCTTTGTTCAAGTTGTCTTACTTTCTTGTACATCTCAAGCATCATTGCCATCAAGATTGTCTCCATTGGTACTTCGTTTGCGATGAAGGCACCAGCGGCAAGGTGAAGTTTTGGTGCCCGCCATA
>JACQYX010000340.1 GCA_016207985.1 Ignavibacteriales bacterium
CTTTGATTGGAAGATTTGTTTTTTCTGCTGTTTCATATCGTAAAGAGCGAAAGTTAACTGCTTATTCTGACTGCCTTCGCAATCTCCCATACAAGCAGAAATCGGATGAAATGATGGTGTTAGAGAATAATATCGTTGAGTAAATCGGTGCCCATCGATTCGTTCAAACTTTATTAAATTGGATTCTTTACGATTATTATATCGCTCGAACACGTAAATAGCCAGATGGTGCAGGTCTTCCGTTTCAGAGATTTCGAGAATATCTGATTCTCCGTGTGAAGGCAGGTGGTATAACATGTGAGAAAATGTTTTTGGATTTAACTCCATTACCGATATTTTATTCGAACTTGAACTTGTTGAAAGAATTATTTTAGTTGACTCGTTTTGGGAAAAATATGAGAGTGTCGTCGGTGAATGTGTAAACGAAAAAGAGATCTGTCCAGAGAAATATCCTGATCCATCGTTTAATAATAAGGATAAATTATTAGAGCCACTATTTGCGATAAGGATGTCATCCCATCCATCATCATTGATGTCGGTTGTAACCAATCCATCTGGTCTCACTCCTACTCCAAACTTTAATTCTTCGTCTGTTCGAATCGTGCGACTAGCATTGAACAATATCCGAATACGATTATTTGTCGTATCGATAATCGCTGCATTAATATAACTCGATTTCCCATGCCGATAGAATTCCAGTTGAGCGGGATTCATACCACCGAAGAATGGAATATCTTCCTCAAACAGTCCTTTACCACTATTAAGAAGTAGGTGAAGAGATTGCGTACTAAGACTCAGTATTCCTAAATCATCGGTGCCATCGGAATTGGTATCTCCAGTTCGGATTCCAACCGGTTGAAATTCAAAAGTCAACATCTGACTCTGTTGAAATCCTCCAAGACCATCACCCAGATAAGTGTATATTTTATTTTCATCCGGCGTACAAACTACTAAATCCAAAGCTCTATCAGAATCGATATGGGTACATTTTACAAATACAGGTTCTGATGAAAATGATAGAACAGACGGATCACTAAATTTCATTTTGCCATAATTCGAAAAGATAAGCACCTCATTCGAAATCCAGCTGCTCGCAATTATATCTGTTGCTCCAATATTGTGGAGATTCGTAAGAGCCATCGAGCTGAAAGAATATTCAGGAAAAAATATAATTCGATCACGGAATGTACCGTTTCCATTACCAAGGTAGACATCGGCTCCTAAGGTTTTTTTTCCATAAAATACCAAATCCGCTTTGCGGTCGGCATTTATATCGGTGGCGATTAAATTTTCCGGTATCTCAGATATCTCTTTTTCTGAAACGAGATAAAATATTCCTTGCTTTTTTCCGATGTAAACAGCAACAGCCGGAGGATTATCGAGAATTAAAATAATATCGGTGATTTTGTCTCGATTTAATATTGCCGAAGCAGCGGCAACGATTTGCCTTTTCGTAAACAACGTGCTTGTTTTAAAAGACATTGAATCAGGATGCTGATAAAAAAGCCGAACTTGATAACCGCCAAAGGATGCCAGATCTGAAACGTCATCGCCGTTAAAATCGCCGATTATCAATCCAAGAGAGTTCTTCTGAGTTCTCAGCTCTGAAACGAATCCGAATGTTGAAAGATAGCGTTGAGCACCGAGTACAAATTCAGAGGATATTTGGAGAACGATTAGGAAAGATACTAACGTTTGTAAAGGAGAAGATTGCCGGTGTTTGTGTGGTTTCACTAAGTTTATTAAATTATTTCTTACCGGTGTTTTTTCTCTTAAGTCGAATATTACGCCGAATCAGTGCATCTTTATATCTTCTTTTTTCCTCGCTCGCTTGTGGAGTAATAGGATTGATTTTTATCGGATGATTATTCTCGTCGACTGCGACAAAAGTAAGATACGCTGTATTAGCTACTTTCCGATCTCCAATAAGTTGATTTTCAGCAATAACTTTCACACCAGCTTCCATAGAAGTTCCAAAAACTCGATTTACCGATGCACGCAGTGTCACGACTTCTCCAAGTCGGATCGGATGATGAAATACCAGTTCATCTACCGCAGCAGTTACGCACACTCGATTCGAATGTCGTTGAGCGGCGATTGCCGCAGCTATATCCATCCATTCCATCAGGCGACCACCGAGAAGATTCCCTAACTGGTTTGTATCGTTTGGAAGCACCAATTGAGTCATTTCGACTTGTGAATTTTTCACATATAGCTTCCGTGAAAATTTTATTTTACTCGTCATAGAGATTGGAGATGGGGGTGAGTGTTTACTCTTATCGCCGACGCTTTTAATAGATCATCAATCGTGCTGCGTAACGATGCAGCTTCTTTCATTAAATTACTATCCGGATACTTATCGAAATATTTATTCAACTCTTGCCTGGCTTCGGAATATTTTTTCCTCGATACGAGCGACTTAACTTTTCCCAGCAGTGCCGGTTCGGCATATTGAGTGTCATGGAATTTTTCGATGACATTGTTATAGTACAGTGTCGCCGATTTGAAATATTCCATAATCATGTAAAGCTCAGCGGTATCAAAAAGCTTTTTAGCGAGCTTCGTGTTTAGTTCCTTTATCTTTGCAGAAGCATCAGCAGCGAGCTCATGCGAAGAATAATACTCAAGAAATGCCTGGAATTCATCGATTGCTCGATGTGTATATTGCTGATCTAGAGATGACCTCGGTGCGAGAGAATAATAGCACAATCCGATTTTATATTGCGCCAAAGGCACCAGTGGACTCGCGGGGAAATTCCGCCTTAACTCTTGATATTCTTCGCCAGCCAGTAAGTATTCTTCTTTTTTAAAACGAGACTCCGCCAAATAGTATTGTGCATCATCTGCGACCGCACTTCCGGGGAATTGAAGTTTTACTATCTCGAATTCAGTTATCGCTTCGAGGTAATCTTCATCATCAAATTTGCTTTTTCCGATTTCGAACCGCTCTTCAGCAGATATCACTTTTGTAAGTTCTGATGATCCGCACGATGCTAAGAGGATACCCAGAATGAGGTAGCTTATATTATTTAACATTTTGATACGTTTCATTTGATAAACCGGTA
>JACQYX010000341.1 GCA_016207985.1 Ignavibacteriales bacterium
CATCAGGATTAAATATAATTTCGAAGAAGTCGAGTACCGTTTCTCACTCGACAATGATTCACTCACACTAAAATATCCGAATGGATCGAAGGTAGTTTATCACCATGATGCACCGGGGAAAGAAGAAAAACGTTTAGACGGAAAATTCTATACTCTCTTTGATTCATTATCACGACATTCAATCAAATTCAGTGACGGTGTAAAATTCTCAGTCAGTAAAAGGATTCACGATAGTTCAACATCAATTCGAGACGATGTACGCGAAGGTCTTTACCGTGTAGAGAGCGATAATATTTATCTTGCCTTTAATGATGGAACTATCGACACAGCAGAAATCTTCTATCGTGATTACAACGGACTTGTTGATGGCGTTGTGTATCATCGGAAATTGTATGATAAAGAAATCCTACCGTATCCACCAGATCCATATCCACCATATCCTTTTCCACCGCCACCACCACCTCCACCACCTTTACCGCCTCCGCCGTTTCCACCACCCGATGATAGTGTTACCAAGAATCCAGAGCAACCGAAAGATAAAAAACGGGACGATGGATCAAAAAGAAACGATGATGGAGAAGAAAAAAAGAAAGCACCGGAACGACCGCTTGGGAAACGACCATAGTAAGTATTTATTTGGTTTCATATACAAATGAAGCAAGTATATTTGCCTAAACACCACCGATAGTTATCGATTTATCTCCAAATTTCTCTCTTAATCGGTCAACAGCATTTAAAACCTTGTCTCGTTTCTCGGAAGTGGGATATAATTCCAATTCAGTTTGTGTTTCATTGATAAAATTCGATAAGCCAACTCCAAGCAGTCGCAGCGGTGTTTTACCATCGTGCAGTTTATGGAAGAGTAATTTCCCCTCACGGAATATATCAGGATCGTAGTTTGACGGCTCGATGCTGTGCCGACGGGTCATTGTTTCAAACTTCGAAGTTCTATATTTGAGAGTAACCGTCTTGGCTCTCAACGATTTCGACCGGAGCGTTGAGCAAACATCTTCCAAAAGTTTGAAGAGAATTTTTTCCAGCTCGTTGCTGTCAGAAATATCTTGCACAAATGTTTCCTCTCTGCTTATGCTTTTCACCAAATGATCGGTCTCGAAAGTCGTTGAACCGCGACCGCGTGAGGCATGATAAAGCCACTCACCGTTAGCCCCCAATATTTTAACGAGCTCGCTTAGAGAGACAGCCTGAAGATCGGATACAATTTTGAATCCCTTCTTCGTTAAAAACTCTTCGGTCTTCTTTCCCACACCGGGAATAACTGCGATCGGCAGCGGCGAAAGGAATTTCTCTTCCACGCCGGCTGGAATATAAATAACTCCTTCGGGTTTCACTGTATTTGCAGCAATCTTGGCAATCAACTTATTCGAAGCAAGTGCGATAGTACAAGGCAGTTGGAATTCGGATTTTATTAACTGTTGAAGTTTCTTCATATAACCGGGGAGATCGTTGTCATACAGATTTTCGCATCCTGTAAAATCGAGATACATCTCGTCGATAGAAGCTCGTTCAACAACAGGTGCAATTTGAAGCATGCGTTGGTACAATCTGATTGAATAATCAGAGTATTCCCCGTGATGACCTGAGACTATGACCAGTTGTTGACAGAGACGTAATGCTTGTGCCGTTGGCATTGCAGATCTAACGCCGTATCTTCTTGCTTCATACGAAGCCGATGCAACAACTCCCCGTCCCGATGCACTCCCACCCACAATCACAGGTTTCCCGATTAGTGAAGGATCTTTAATTCGCTCAACTGATACGAAGAAACAATCGAGATCGATGTGTGCTATGAATATTATAGCCATGAATGAAAGTAGTTAGTTCTACTTTTTAATCGAATCCTGCTTGGCTGGAATTTCGATAGGCAAATCTTCCCTGCTGCTCCAGTCTTCAAACGAGCCATCGTAAAGATGAGGAGTGTACCCAAGAGATCGAGCGGCAGCATACACGAGACATGCTGAAACTCCGCTGTGGCAATACACAATAACGTCATTACCTTTTTTGACTCCTGCAGAATCGAACTTCTCCTCGATTCGCATCATCGGAATCATTTTGTTTGTGCTGTCGACAAGACTTCCTGAGAAAATATTTTTGGCAGTCGGGATAGCTCCTGCTCGTGGGTGACCTCCGCTGGTTGTGCCGTTATAAAATTGCGGTGCGCGCACATCAATAATGGAAACATCAGATTTATGAAGATTCGACTTCACATATTCTGCATCAACAATTGCTGATGGATTAAGTTTAGGTGTGAACGATCCGGGCTGATAGACTGGGATTTCCTTTGTTACTGGTTTACCCTCTGCTTTCCAAGCGTCGAAACCGCCATCGAGGATCGATATCCTATCATCCATACCGAGATAATCCAGCGTAACGAAGACACGTGCAACCTGATTTACATTTCCGCCGATACCGCAAAGAATTATCCGCGACTCGTTCGAGACGCCGAGCTTTTCAAGTGTGGTTTCGAGTTGCTCAATTGGTAATAACTCGTAGCTGAGTTCGGGATTCGACAAAAAAATCCAACCGTTCCAGAGAAACCGCGCACCGGGGATATGCCCTCTCTCGTAATCGCGTCGGATTGGCGCAACATGAAGAACTACAATGGAAGGATCGTTGATATGTTCCGCCAGCCATGAGGTTGTTACGAAGATAGCGGAATTATTGGATTGTGCGTTGGTTTGTTGTGGGAGGGAAGCGATTAACACAAGCAGGAGGAAAAAGAAAAGTGTTTTGTTCATAAGGATTTAGTTGACTTTTTTACATATCAGAATTTCTATTTATCATGATGTATAGGATGTAATGTTCAATAAAAGTCATTCCAAGAATATAAAATGGAAATTATAAATGACGATTTGAGGGCAAAAATTGGTATATATAATAATAAAGAATGTGGTAAAGTAGTGGCAGGGTACAATAAAAGATTACGATTCTTTTGTGGCATCTTTTGGGATTGAAGTTC
>JACQYX010000342.1 GCA_016207985.1 Ignavibacteriales bacterium
AGAACCGTCGTAATAGGCGGCGTTCATCCGACCGTCCTGCCCGAAGAAGCAATCCAGTATGCTGATGCGGTCGTGATCGGTGAAGCTGAGGACACCTGGGGAACACTAATAGAGGATTTTGAGCATGGGAATCTGCAAAGGTTTTATCGATCGCATCAGCCTGATGTATCTCCTTGTCCATTGCCTCGCCGAGAACTCACACCAAAATCCAGTGGGATATTCAATGTGATGCCGATAGTTACAACGAGAGGTTGTCCGTATAATTGCGAGTTCTGCTGTGTGCCGAAATTCTTTGGAAGGAAACTTCGGTCACTTCCCGTGGAGAAAGTCGTCAGCGATATTGAGGCATCCAAAGGGAAGACATTTTTATTCCTTGATGACAATATCATTGGTAAGCCGAAATACGCAAAAGAACTTTTCAGGGCTCTTGAGCCGCTCAAGATACGGTGGGTTGGGCAGGCATCTATATCATTTGTGAACGATACTGAACTGATGAGACTTGCTGCTCAGAGCGGCTGTGTAGGTTTGTTCTTCGGATTAGAAACCGTTTCAACAATCGCACTACAGCGGATGAGAAAATCCATCAAACAACTCTCAGCGAACGAAAATGCAATCAAAAAAGTGAAAGAGTACGGGATAGTTTTTCATGCATCCATGGTGTTCGGATTTGATGAGGAAGATAAATCCACATTTGAAGATACCTTAGAATTCTTAATGAAAAATAAAATCGCAACGGTTTCATTTAATATCCTGACACCCTATCCTGGTACAATGATTTATGAGCGATTCAAAAAAGAAGGAAGGCTGCTCACCGAAGATTGGAAATATTATGACCACAGCACAGTCGTGTTCAAACCAAAAAACATGACACCTCAAGAGTTAATGGAAGGACATCTATCGGTAAGAAGGGAATTCTATAAGATAAGCTCTATTGCAAAAAGGTGGAGCGCTGCCTTGTCGCACCCACTGCTTTATACGGCGATGAACTTTGGATATCGAAAGAACGTAAAGGAGGATATGAAAAACTTTCGAACGATTGAAGAAAGAGGATTAACCTGATGCTGAAGCGAAACGATCATTTGGTGCTATACCGGCAATAGAATTTCTTTAAATTCTTAAAAGCAAATCCATTCAATTTGGATCGTTATATTCAGAGCCATAATCGATTACCACCCATGTAATGGGAACAATGAAGGATCGCTCCTGCTGTGCGGCACATAAACCTTAATAAAGATCAAAGTCAATTAAGATTCTAAAAATTGTTGCTTTAAGAAAGTTGTGAGGAACTAATCCACAGTTCCAGAGGGAAGTCGATTTGTGAATTGTGAAGTTATTTATTACACTTAGGTCAATGCACAAAGATATGGAAGTCGAAATTTAATATTCATTTGAGGGTAACATGAAGAAAACCATTCTTATCACGATTATACTAACAATTGCAATTCCGATGATGGTTCAAAGTCAACAGACACTTAAGGAGCCATCGACCGGAAAATCATTCCCAGCCGAAGTTAAATTTCAGTTCGGAGGAAAAGAATACACACTCAGTGCTACCGGACTCACAGTTCGTAAGAAGCTCTTCTTCAAAGTGTACGGTATGGCTCACTACATGCAGTATGCAGATAAAGTGAACAATGCAGAAGACGCATTTAAGTCAATATTGACAGACGGGAAAGCTAAACAAATCACGATGGATTTTGCGCGCGATGTAGATGCACCGAAAATCAAGGAGGCATATACCGACGGATTTAAACAACATGCTACATCCGCGGAGCTTCCAAAGATTCAGCCGCTTGTAAATCAATTTATCGGATACTTCACGAACGATGTGAAAGAGAACGACCAGTTTATACTTCGCTGGCTGCCCGGCGGCTCGGTTGTTGCAATCCTAAAAGGTGAGGAGAAACCGGTCATCACGGATGAAACATTTGCACGTGTGTTGTGGACGATTTGGTTTGGTGAATATTCTATCGTGGATAGCAATGATCTGGTGGAAAAGATGGTCAAATGAATACGGAGATGTAACTTGCTGTTAGAGACATCTGAAATATTAATCAAACTGTCATGTTGATCCCGCTCGACCTGTTCGGATCCTTTTATCGGAAAGAGCGGGAGAAACATCTAAACCGAGCTAAAATCGAGATTCTTCACTCCGTTTAGAATGACATTTAGGAATTTTTCAGAAGTCTTTGTTACTTATCCGGTTTCGCATGTGAATCGCGTTGTACTTTCTTGGACAATTTGTTCTTCTTGAACGCGAACTTCTGATAATTCTCTCTCGGCTTAACGATTTGTTTTTGTCTGTTAGATATACCTTTCATGATGGACTCGCTTCGTTATCATTTTTACCTTCTCGCTCCAATCCGTACTTCTTGATTTTTGTGTAGAGATGGCTGCGCTCCATCTCGAGTGCTTCTGCGGTTTTAGATACGTTCCAGTTATGCAGCTTCAATTGATGTTTGATGAAAATAGCTTCGGCACGGTCTTTAAAATCCTGGAACGACTGACTCTTTCCTCGAGACATGATCACCAATCTTTCGACGATGTTCCGAAGCTCACGCACATTCCCTTTCCATTCCATTGTTTTTAACATTTCGATAGCCCGCTCGGATATTTTTTTCTTTGAGATACCGTTTCGTGAGCACGTGTCTCCGATAAATGCCTGAATTAAAATCGGAATATCTTCCCGCCTTTCACGAAGCGGTGGTACTGAAATGGGAATAACGTTCAGACGATGGTACAAATCTTCACGGAATGTTCTTTTCTTGATCTCATCAGGAAGATTTTTATTCGTTGCTGCAACTACTCTTACATCAACAGTGATGATTTTATTCCCACCTACTCGCTCTATCTTACTTTCTTCCAATGCACGAAGTACTTTTGCCTGCGCTGATAAGCTCATATCGCCGACTTCATCGAGGAATATTGTTCCGCCATCTGCTTGCTCAAACTTACCGATCCGTTGTGTTGTTGCACCTGTAAACGATCCCTTTTCATGCCCAAACAATTCCGATTCAATCAGCTCGGCTGGAATCGCTGCACAATTTACTTCCACCATCGGCATACTCGCCCGCTTACTTTTTCTGTGGATAGCTTTCGCAACAAGCTCTTTACCACTCCCACTCTCACCCGATATCAACACCCGTGCCTCAGTCGGTCCAACGCGCTCGATAATAGCGTGAATTTCTTTGATCTTCGGACTATCTCCTAAAATTCTTTCCTCCTCCCTGATATGCTTCACCTCGTCTTGAAGTTTCCTTTGCTCAAGTGCGTTGCGGAGTGTGATTAAAAGTTTATCCCGATCGAGCGGTTTGGGAAGATAATCGAATGCACCCAATTTTGTTGCTTCGACTGCCGTTTCGAATGTACCATGTCCTGAAATCATAATCACAGGAATTTCAGGATTGAGCATTTTCATCTGACGCAATACTTCAATCCCATCCATCCCTGACGGCATTTTAATATCGAGGAAGACTGCGTCCGGTGTATTTTCCTTGAATAGTGTAATCGCCTTCGCTCCATTTTCTGCAAAGAGTACGGTATACTTTTCATACTCAAGTATCATTTTGATTGAATCACGGACACTCTTTTCGTCATCGACAACGAGAATATTACGCATTATTTTTCTCCTGTGGAGTTGGTAGAATCAATTGAATCATCATTCTTGTTATTCGATGGCAGAATGATGGATGTTACAAGGAAATCGGATGGCAGCCGATGATTGTTCATGAGAAGGGCAATTCCAAACTCTTGCCCCTGTCGGTTTGCAAGAATGTCTCGATCATCCAACACCCCATCGATGATGACAGCTTTCTCACCTTGCTCAATTAAATCTGAGAAACGCTCCGCTGGATGACGGGATTCGAACAAGTATGCAATAAACGCAGAACCGAAGAAATGTTGGAGTTTGTCACGATCACCTGCGTTGCTATATGGCGAATCGCTATAAATCCATTTAGGAAGATTTGCGACACGCTGATTGAATTCCTCTTCCGATTCGTTAGAGAGAGGGAAGAACAGTGCAAAGATCGGTACTTTCAAACCGACAATCCTGTGGTCGAAACTTGAAATCGCACAAAAAAGAAGTGATACTGCCGTATTATTTCCAGTTAACTTCATTGCATGTATAAAGATTGCATCGACCGCTCGTCTATCATCATAACGCTTACGGATCTCTTTGAATGTACCACTCCTGATGAACGATTTCAACTCCATGCTATATTGAATAAAAAACGGTGGGAAATATATCGGGAAACAACTCAGAAAATCGGTGGAATCGAATTCGAGATACGACTGAAGAGTATCAATCTCCGTGTGCTGTGGATAGGCACCGACTAAATAAACGATTAACATGAGAAGGAAAAGCCACAATCTCATTCATCAAACCTGAATAACACCCGGGTTGAATTTTGGAATATTCGGATTGTTTAATGCAATTTCGATACATCGTGAGATAATTTGCCGAGTATCTGCCGGATCGACAATGCCATCGACCCACAATCGGGCGGCGGCATATAGTGGATCAAGCTCGTTATTGTATCGGTCGGCGATTTCTTTTAGCATCCTTTCTTTATCTTCTTTCGAAATTTCTTTCCCCTTCGCTGACATTTGTTGTACTTTAATACTTAGAAGTGTCTCGCTCGCTTGCTTCCCGCCCATGACAGCTATTTGAGCTGTGGGCCAGGCAAAAATGAATCGCGGATCGTACGACTTACCACACATGGCGTAATTACCGGCACCATAACTATTGCCAATTACAAAAGTTATTTTCGGAACTACACTATTCGCAACTGCATTAACCATCTTCGCACCGTCTTTAATGATACCTCCTTGCTCTGCACGTGTACCGACCATAAAACCGGTTACATCTTGTAGGAATATAAGAGGGATATTTTTCTGATTACAATTTAGAATGAAACGAGTCGCTTTATCGGCACTGTCGCTGTAGATAACGCCGCCTACTTGCATCTCTCCTTTCTTCGTCTTCGTTACTGAACGTTGATTCGCAACGATACCGACAGCCCAGCCATCGACCCTTGCATAAGCTGTAATAACACTCTTGCCACAACCCGCTTTATATTCATCGATTTCCCCGGCATCAATTATGCGTGAGAGA
>JACQYX010000357.1 GCA_016207985.1 Ignavibacteriales bacterium
CAGAAATAACTACAATTTTATCTGCTGCCAAGATAACTGGTCATACTCCCAACGGTCTCGAAATGGGATTCTTATCTACTGTAACAGATGAAGAATTCGCTGTGCTTGAGGATGCAAGTGGCAATCGCTCTCCTAAGATCCTCGTTGAACCGCTTGCCTCTTATAATGTTATCCGTTTGAAACAAAGTGTACAAGAGCATGGATCTTGTGCTTCATTTGGCTTCATGGCAACAGGGGCGTTCAAACAGAATCGATATCCTTCAGTGAGCAGTGGGATAGATTGGGATATACGTCTGTTCGATAATATGTACGGTGTAGACGGTTATCTTGCCACATCGAGCGCGACCTCGTCACAGAATCAACGGATTCAGGGAGGTGCGGGGCGAATAGCGATTGGTAAACTTAGCGGCGAGCATTGGCTTGCATTTTCGGCTTACGATTTTTCATCGAGGAATTATAATATCGATGATATCGGTTTTTATAGCCAACCCCGTGAGCATGGAGGTTATTTTCAATGCTCGTATAAAGAAGATAAAGCTTCAACACCAATTTGGCGATATGTGCTTACATCTCAGGTGGAATCGCGTTGGGATTGGAATGCAATAAATACGGGTAAACGTATTGAGTTTGAGCCGGGATTCGAATTCCGAAATTTCTGGAGATTGACGCTGAATTATATACGTGAATTTTCGGCTTATGATGGAGAGAATCAAGGAATCATCGGATATTACAAACGACCGGAAGGAAATCGGTTTTCTGCGGCAATGCAAACAGATACCCGTAAACCTATCGACTTGTTGTTGAACATCGGATATCAGACCTATATAAATAAATCTCACACTCTCCAATCAGTCATTCAAACTACTATCCGCCCGATTAGCTGGATGGAATATGTCCTGAGCTTTACTTATATGAAGACAAAAAAAGAGGAAGCTTGGTTAATTGGTTACTATACGGATGACGGTTATAACTTGTTTGGTGACAGGGATGTTGACTATTACGACTTTTCTATAAAAGGAACAATAACATTTTCTCCCAAAATCAGTTTTCAATTCTTCAATCAAATCTTGTTAGCGAAATGGCGTTATGTTAACTTTAAATCGCTCCTCTCGCCAGATCAACTGCCAAGGATAACAGATCAACCGCCTCCTGTAGATTATTTTCTTAAAGTGTTTAATGCCAATCTTGTTTTTCGCTGGGAATATCTACCTGGCAGCACATTTTATCTGGTATGGGTACAAGGTCGACAAGGTTATAATGGAACTTACGATCAAAGATTTTCGAAGGATTTAGATGATATTTTCCACCTGCCGATGGATAACGTTATACTTCTAAAAGTTTCATATTGGTGGAGTCTGTAGTGAGAAATTTCGCTAATTCATAAAGAAAAAACAATCCCTCCTCTCAAACAAATTTAAATTTCCTTCGTATCAGATACCAGCTAATGTCAACCACTATAAGGTGGAGATTGTCTAATTACAGAAACGCAAATGAAGGGATCCCATGCATGACGGCTGCGGATGAGCGGCAATTAATCCTCCAAGTGAAAGAAGGAAATCATGGAGCTTTTCGTGTTCTCGTTGAGCGTTATATGAAACATGCTTACAATATTGCTTATGGTTTTGTCAATGATCATGATGATGCAGAAGACATTGCACAAGAATCATTTGTGCGGATTTATGATTCCATTAAAACATTCAGAGGCGATGCGGCATTCAATACCTGGTTATATCGGATTGTTATGAATATTTCTCTGAACCGGCTGCGTCGCAAGAAAAATATGAATCGGACGAAATTGAGCTCATTTCAAAACATGATGTTAACTGCCGATAGTGGGTATGCGATGGTTTCACAAAATGAAACCAAAGAGATAATGGAACAGAAACTTCACGAGCTCCCGACTCTCCAAAGAGCTGTGGTAATTCTACGCCATTTAAACGGTCTTTCGACGAAACAGGTCAGCGGTATTCTCCGTTGTTCCGAAGGAACCGTAAAGACGCACTTACATAGAGGATTAAAAAATCTTAGATCGAAAATGAGTTATCTGAAGAGTGAAGTATTATGAGTAAGCATTCACACATTCAAAAGCAATTGTACGATTATTATTCATTTGAGCTTTCAGCTGAGGAGTCTTCTGAGGTTGAAAAACATCTAAGTGACTGTAGAATCTGTATGACTGAAGCCGAAGAGATTAAAAAAGTTGTTCAAGCTTCAGTAGGTTTCACCTCGAAGCCAAGCGATCACCGTTCTCCAGAATATTGGCAAAATTTTTTCCTCAGAGTTGATAAACAAATTCGTACTAATGAATTCAAAAAGCAAGGGACTTCAATTTCGGATGAGGTTATCACTATCGCACTCAGTTGGAGACGCCCGATTATTGCTATCGGTAGCGTACTTGTTATTTTTGCTTTGGTATTTGCCTTATGGCGGAGTAATACTTCATTAGATGTTAAAAAAGTAACTGGACAACCTAAACCACCGGTTGCAAGATCAACTGAAACTGATAATCGAATAGCAGATTATTTCCGTAGGTCGAAAACCTTACTCATTGGATTATCAAATATTAATCTCGATAATCCCAAGGAAATCGATCTTTCGTCGGAGCAACGTCTTTCACGTGAATTGGTAAATGAAGCCCGGAATCTCCAATATCTGCCAATGGATGATCACTCTGCGAGATTGGTCGACGATCTTGAGAAAATTCTTATTGAGCTTGCCAACTTGAAAAATGAAAGCGATTTTTCCAATGTCGACATCATTCAAAGCAGTATTTATAAAGAAAATTTATTATTTAAAATAAGAATGGTAGAACCTATCTATAACGATACTCGCTTTGTAAATGCAACATATGAAGGAGATAGATAATGAAACACCTAATATTCACATTGATAGCATTTATATGGTTGAGTCATAATATTTTCGCTCAATTATCCACCCGACTTGCCTACTACTATCAGAGTGAAAGCGATGATGCAATAGCAATGATTACGGAGTTACCCAATGATCAGGATGATCCCGCGATGAAATTATACAAACAGGGATATAATCTTATCCTCGATGAACAATGGGAAGACGCGAGAAAAGTATTTAGCAAGATAATATCAAAATATCCGAAGAGTAATTATATAGATGATGCTGAGTACTGGTCTGCCTATGCATTGAAACATATTAATAAAAAGACGGCGGCAGAAGCATACGAAAAATTTATCAAAGCACATCCAAGGAGCACTTATTATGATGACGCGGTAGCTGATCTTTCGGAGTTGAATAAAAGTCGTTCAAAAGTTATTGAAAAATTAACCGTGAAAGGTGACGCACGAGTTTATGTAACTGAGGATGGTCTATTTATGAGTGAAGGCACTCAAAAAATGCAAATTGATGAAGATGGTGTAATTATTGGTGAGGGTCCGGAGAGCCTTGTTATCGATAAGCACGGCATAACGATAAGCGGAGATGGTAAAAGTTTCAGTTATAGTTATGGTTTCGCTCCTCGTGCGAAATCGCTTGAAAGAGCCATCAAACTTTATTCTGGTAAAATAAGTCGAATACGATCTCGCACAATTTCGCCGAGATCTGTTTCTGCTGTCAGGTTCGGTGAGAATAAGAATATCGATTCTGTAACACGACTCAAGCTCGAAGCGCTCTATTCGCTTAGTGAATCGAAGGAAGCCGAGAGAACTTATCAGACACTCAAAGAAGTTGCTCTTAACTATAAACAACCACGCCCTATCCGCGAAGCCGCCTTAGAGGTATTATCTGAATTTAAAAAATTTGATATTATTCCTATATATATTGACATTGTCAAGAATGATACGAGCGAAGATTTACAAATTTATGCAATTGATTATATTGCTCAATACAGTAAAGATAAAAACAAAACAACGACGGTTCTTATCAACCTTTTCAAATCCCTCCCAAGGACTCATACAGAACAACGCCAGATGA
>JACQYX010000358.1 GCA_016207985.1 Ignavibacteriales bacterium
ACGTTCGTGCACAACATTCCAAAACTTCCAATGCCTAACCGCGTGAATGCATTATATGAGACAATTCTATATAATGGGTACGGAACCGATGGATTTATTGTTGGAAAAAATAGAAAAACACCGGTAGATAGTTCTAAGTACTATGGTTGGCTGCAGACAGTAAAGTACAAAGATATCCTGAAAACATTCATCAAAACAAAGACTATGCAAATGCATAACGGTCAAGCTCGTGGATTCGATGTCTTTGCTTCTAACGGAAAGCCGATAATAAAACAACAGAAATCCATACCACCTGATAAACATGACAACGAGCTACTCGCAGAATTGATTGCCCTTAAATTTGGAATCACGGCGAGTTCAATGGGATTTACACCTGTTGGATTCGGAGAGCTTATGTATAACGACGGCACAACGAATCCACTCAATAATAAAACAGTTGCTGAGATTGCAGGATACGGAGATTCAATAATAATGGGATGGTACGACCAACTAACTGAATCGAAGGTTTTTGCGATGGATGATATTTATGAAAACCTCTACCAAACCATAAGAAGAATTGACAGCGTTTTCGAAGGTGTATTAGATACAGTCTCGTTTGGTGATTCACTTGAGTTCAAAGGTGTCCGGCAATTAGCAGATGTTCCATTCTTGCAATACTCTAATTTAATTCCGGCACGGATTATATTACTTGAAAGAGGATGGCAACAGCCGATGGAATTTGCTTTGCACCAAAACTATCCCAATCCTTTCAATCCAATAACAACGATTGAGTTTGAGCTTCCCGAAGAATCGTTTGTGACACTGAAAATTTACAACACACTCGGTCAGGAAGTTGCGACAATTCTTGATCACGAGGTGATGGATGCTGGGACACAGGAGATAGAATTCGATGCATCACATCTTTCTTCTGGTGTGTATTTTTATCGAATAATTGCTGGTAGAATAAATGAAGATGAATCTACAATAAGCTCGTTCCAGACCGTGAAGAAAATGATAGTCATCAAATAGGGACAAATGTCCGACATTTGTCCCGATTGATCCATTGCAAGTGTCGGACATTTAATCTGCAACTCTGATCTCGGCGTTTCGATTTATTGAATACCTCCAGGATTCAAAATGGATTTTGGAGGTTTTTTATTTTATGCCCGAATTCGGATCCAGATAAACATTATCTCCGAACTATTGCCTCATTTAAATATCTTGATGAACATGATCTGTTAGCGAGCCAAAAGGAAGATAAGCATAATGTTCATCAATTGGTAGTGATAAAAAATGTTTTTGTTTCCTGTCAATATATTTAGATTTTGACTCAGCGATAGAGAACAAACGATTCTGGAGTTTGATGAGATCACGTTTGAGTTGAGCGGGATTTAAAGTTTGATAAAGATATTTAAGTTTCTTTTTAACAACTTTAGAGACAGTCGGGTGTTGAAGAACGCGTTTAAAAGGAGTAATAGGTTTATCGTAGAGACGCTTGACTTTACTACCGATACGAGATTTTTCTTTGAGTCTCATTGTTGGCAAGAAGAAGTTAGTGTAAAGACGCAAGATGTCATAAATATTATTCAGCAGTTGGAGTTCTTCGTCAGTGTCGTAGCGGTAGTAACCGACAGTTCTGCGAACTATGGAGAAGTTTTTCTGTTCGACAAAACAATTATCGTTTTTTCGGTACTCACGACTACGTGTGAAGGTGAGTTTGTGTTGAAGACAGTACCGCAAGAGATGATAGTTAATGAACTCACTTCCGTTATCCGAATCGATACCGAGTAAAGTGAAAGGAAGATTTGTAATAATATGTTGAAGAGCATCGAATGTCCACCTTTGCGCTTTGTTTTTAATTGCCCGTGTTTCAGTCCAAGTAGTACAGATATCGGTTACATCGAGGGTATATATATTATCACCTTCAAAGAAGCCTCCTTCATGCGATACGAGGTCAATTTCGACAAATCCTGGTTTCTTTTCGTCCCACTGAGAAAAGGTGCGAATAGGTATTTGGTGTTTGAGTAGTGTTCCTGGCTTTGTTGTGGATCTACCTTTTAACTGAGACTTTTTCCGTTCGGAAGCCATGTGCCGATCAATGGTAGCCGGACTGATGGTTAGAAGTTTGCTGCGAGTTTCATAATCAACTGTAATCTCCTCAAAGCGTTCGAGAGTGTGTAAAGTATCGCGAATGAACTGAGCAAGTCTTTTACCACATATTCCATCAGCTATGTACCAAAGTTGTTTTAACACTTTGTCAACACGTTCATCGTACAAACGAGGGCGATATCTTTTGGTTCGTTTCTTTTTTGAAGTTCCGAACTCGTAGATGGTTCGCACACCTTTGATGGTGAGTTTTACTTTACGTCCCCAGTTATGTAGAAGAAATGATGCATAAGCTCGTGCATATCCTGTGCTGGAGCAGAACTGATTAAGGATAAGGGTCTTTTGTTTTTTCGTTGCCTGTTGGTAACGTTGCGCAAATGCCTTGGTCATAATTTGGCGTTCCTTGAAGGTTAATTGTTTCATGGTTGTCTCCTGTTCCGTTATTTATCAGATGATCTTTTATAATCATCTGAATTTGCTTAAGAACCCAGAAAATCGTGTAAAGTCTGGTGGATAACAACCTTAGTTTATTATTTTTCATATAGATTTTTATATGAGGCAACGATTACTTTTCATCTAGATTTTTCATGAGTCAAATCGTCCGATTGATTATTCCAGGTCAAATATCTATATTGACGCAACTTAAAATAATGAACTACCCCGCCGCAACCTGCCCGCCGTCCACTATGGCGGACTTTGGCAGGCGGGGCAGCGGGGTATCAAATACATTTTATTTATTTATTCGCCCCAAGGGGCGGGGAATTAAACCCTCGTCCGCCTCT
>JACQYX010000359.1 GCA_016207985.1 Ignavibacteriales bacterium
ACTACCCTATTTTATCCCTGCTCCACCATTTCTGATTAATCCATTCGGAACACTCGGGGCTGTTATTCGGATGCGTTCTGAATGGAGTACAAAAAAAGCATTATTTGACATTGGAATTGCTGGACCTCTCTCTGGTCTAATTGTGACATTAACGATTTTACTGTTTGGTTTCTTTACACTACCTCCAAAAGAATATATTTTCACAATTCATCCCGAATACAAACTTCTTAATAATATCCCTAGTCAAGGTTTCACGTTGGGTAATTCGCTCCTTTTCGCTGGATTAACAACTCTTTTTAATAAAAATAGTTTTGTCCCACCACTGAATGAAATATATCACTATCCCTATCTTTGTGTCGGCTGGTTTGGATTATTTGTCACTGCTTTAAATTTGATGCCCTTTGGTCAGTTAGATGGCGGACATATTCTTTATACCATCACTGATAGAAAAAAACAAGGTATCATTGCACGGATATTTTTCGTTTTTCTAATCATTATTGGTTTAATTAGTGTGATTCTTTTTCTTACTAGCTCGTATTACCTTGGATCTATGGGATGGTTACTCTGGGCATTAATTTTATATTTTTTAATCAAGTTAGATCATCCGGAGATTCATGATAATACATCCCTTTCAAGAAATCGAAAATTATTAGGTTGGATTATGTTCACATTCTTTATACTCACATTCCCTCCAATCCCTTTTAGCGATTCGATCTATACACCTTAGATTTTCTTGACTTTCTGCTAAGGATTTATTAGCTTTAATTATTAAAAATTTTGGATAATTTACCTCGATCTTTTGATACAATATTTAATAATAAAAATTTTATCAAGATAAAAAGATTTAGGTATTTCTCACCGGGTTAGTCATCAAAGAGTGAGGACTGCTCGGTTTTTTATTTATGAAGAAAAATGAATAAAAAACTTATTTATGTTATTACGGTAATTAGTTCGATTTTTTGGTCTTGCGAAAATGAAAAAAGTGGAACCGTTGATCTGAATTTTTCCACTCCACAACTTATCTCCGCTTCAATTGACCAAACGATCATAAATCTGGATACTGATACTACTGGTTCAGTTGATTCACTTGGTTCTAATAGATATCGGATAGTAGTCGGCGTTAAAATTGCCGCTCTTAAGGGAAATTCTGATATTCCTTCGAACGGTATCGTGAAATTATTCAAGCCCAAAACGAGTTCTGCGTTTTCTAAATACTCAGTCAAGATCGATCAGATTAACTCTGACACCATCACTTACTCCGATAACATCTCATTTCAAATTCAGAGATCTGATGTTGGTTTATTCAGTTTTGTATTCTCACTACAAACTACAGATGATAAGAAAACCAATGAAATTCAAAAATCGTTATTCATCAGCAGACGAAATAGCCAACCTGCAATTACTACGATTCTGATGCCCGACAGCTTAACATTAGGACAAATTCCATCGCCAGATAGCTCTTTTCTTGTTGGAGTTTCGGTCGCTGATTCAGATGGAATTGACGATATCGAGAATGTATATTTTTATTCTAGAAAACCCGATGGCAGTATTGGTAATTGTGGTGTCCCAGCCGAATTACATGATGATGGAAGCTTGAATGTTATCTTCCAACCGGATTATCGAAGCGGTGATCTCGTTGCAGGTGATGGGATTTTTTCTCTTCGCATCGCTCTGAGAACACGATTCAAAAATAATTGTCCTCCCCCCGATTCTATAGACACGCAGCGTGGGAATTACACTTTTACATTCTTTGCTACCGATAAATCGGATGCAATAAGCGATAGTGCCGTTAAAGTATGGAAGGTAAAATAATGCATCCGAAACATTTTATTTATGCAATTCTATTCCTTATTCAAAATGCATGTTTGAGCCAAGTCCAATTCCTGAAATCGTTTGATATCAATCAACCGCTTCAGTCGGTTCTGACCTCACCCCCAAGCAATAGTATTTCACACCTCGCAATTCAAGATTCTATTATTTTCATTGGAACAGGAAATGGACTTGCCAAAAGCACAGATGGTGGAAATCATTGGATTAGCTTTCGTGACAATCCCTCTTTTGCTAACGAGGGAATTTTTGCAATCGCAATTAACAGAGAAACGGTCTGGACATCCACCGGTTATGAGAAAGCTGTCAACGATGGAAGCGTTCAAACGGGAAGCGGATATACTTACAGTCCGAATGGAGACACTGGGTGGCAGCATCTTCCACAAACATTAGATACTCGAGGAGATAGTATTTTATCGTATTGTGTTTCTGAAGACTTATGTCTTAACGACTCCGTTCAAATTTTACCTATCCTCGTTCCCGAACAAAATGTAACTTTCGATATCGCTCTCACTACAGGTACCGTTTGGATAGCAAGTTGGGCGAGCGGATTACGTAAATCGACTGATAATGGACAACATTGGGGGCGCATACTTCTTCCATTAGATAATATGAATAGTATCAGTCCAACAGATACACTCTGGACATATGCTTACAACGATTCATTGCACATGCGGCGTATATTCAAGCTGTTCGATCCCCGATTAAATAATAATTTGCTTGCATTTTCAGTTTTCGCTTCGGGACCTGATACGATTTGGTGTGGAACTGCCGGTGGTGTAAATCGTTCTACGGATGGCGGACGTAGTTGGACAAAGTTCAACCACCAAAACCAAGTGTCTTCAATACTCGGTAACTGGGTTATCGCCATAAAGGAACAACGATTCGGAGAGATACAACGAATCTGGATAACGAACTGGAAAACCCAAAACGAAGATGAAGATTATGGTATCAGCTATTCAGAAGACGCTGGTATTACATGGAAAAATTTTCTATTCGGTGTTCGTGCTTACGATTTCGCTTTTAGAGATTCGATCGCTTACATAGCTACGGATGAAGGAATATATCGAACAGATGATGGCGGGCAGAGTTTTGTTCATATTTCAAATCTCCTCGATGAAGAAAATAACAATGTCATCTTATCAGCGCGTATATATACAGTCGGAGTAATTGGTGATACGATATATTTAGGAACGAATGAAGGATTCGCTAGCACTATCGATAACCAATCGCGATTATTTGGATCTCATTGGAAAATTAACCGTACCTTTGAAAAAGTCGGTACAACCGATCAAACATATGCTTACCCAAATCCGTTCGCTCCGAAATCCGACTTAAACGAATCGAACGCTTATCTACGGATCCACTACGGAGCCGCGAGCAGCAGCTCATCTGCTTATGAACGAAAGGTCTCAATAGATATTTTCGATTTCGGTATGAACAGAGTAAGAACACTCATTAAAGATGCGGTACGATCAACTGCACTTGAACATGACGAACTCTGGGATGGAAGAGACGATAACGGACAAATAATTGCAAACGGTGTTTATTTTTATATGATTCGTATCGATAACGATGAACCGCGTTACGGAAAAATTTTAATTCTACAATAACATGAAAAAAACTTTCATAGCAATCGTATTCCTATTTCTCTATACATCATTAACCGATGCTCAGATTTCCGTTAAAGCAGGAAGCTTCGCTCGAATGGGTTTCGGTGCAAGAGGAATGGCTATGGGTAATGCTCTCACCGCGGTCATTAATGGTGAAATCAGTACTTATTACAATCCCGCATTATCCTGTTTCGCGGCGGAACGAACTGCGATGGCGACATTTAGCATCCTCTCACTCGACCGTTATCTGAATTTCCTTAGTTACACTCAAGCTATTCAACCTACAGCAGGTATATCGGTCGGATTAATCAATGCAGGTGTAAAAAATATCGACGGAAGAAATAGCGACGGCGTCCATACAGAAGACTATTCAACATTCGAGAATCAATTCTACCTCGCTTTTTCAAATCGTGTTCATGAGAATGTATCAATCGGTATAGCTGTAAAGTTGTACTATAGTAAGTTATTCGATGAAGTAAAATCGACAACCGTTGGATTTGACTTAGGTGCTAACATTATAATCATCGAAGGTATGACTGCAGGGATAACGATTCAAGACTTGGGGTCTAAATATCTCTGGGATACAAAAGCAATTTATCCTGACCCATTAGGAAAGACAACCACTGATCGATTTCCAACGTTAAGGCGACTTGGTTTATCTTATCAAATACCTGGAATCAATGGAATTGTTTCTGCAGAATTTGAAAACTCCTCACAGCACACGAATGTATTTCGATTTGGAGCCGAGTATGCTTTCATGGAGTACTTTCAGGTACGCGGAGGAATTGACCGCAT
>JACQYX010000360.1 GCA_016207985.1 Ignavibacteriales bacterium
AAAGAGATTTAAATGATTCATTGCAAGTATCTATGGCAGTTCACTTTAGTGAACTGAAAAAAGAAAAGAAGCCAAGTTGGCTTTAGCCATATGTAAAATGATGCTGAAGCATTTATCTTTATGATTCTTAGTCAGTTGGCTTGGCAAAGCCATCCCTTTTGGAAAAGCAAACTGCAATAAATACTTTTTAGAATCATTAATATTCATCTATAGCAATGAACTGATTAAAATGCAATGAATAGAGAAAGGAAAAATCTATGAGCTGGGTAAGAGTTTGGATACATCTTGTATTTTCTACAAAAAATAGAGAGCCATTCCTTTTTTCAAAAGAAATCAGGAAAAAAGTATTCCAGCATATCAAACAAAATGCAGAAGATAAAAGCATCTGGCTCGATAGTGTCAATGGCTATCACGAACACGCACACTGTTTAATCTCACTCAATAAAGATCAAGCCATCAGCAAAGCAGCACAACTCATAAAAGGAGAATCATCCTTTTGGATAAATCAGAATAAAATCATCGACGGTAAATTTGTTTGGCAGGACGATTACTGGGCAGTCAGTGTTAGTGAAAGCCATCTGCAGGATGTACGGGAGTACATTTATAAACAGGAAGAACATCATTCTAAGAAGTCTTTTGCAGAAGAAGTAAATGAGTTCATGGAAAAATATGGGTTGGCTTTGATAAGAGAAAATAAATAACAACCTTCGGCAATGTCATTGTTGACAAGAACATGGAGAAAAACCGCCTCGACATCCAGATCGAAGCCCTCGACCGGCAGATAGATGGATGGTGTACAAGTTGTGAGTTTATCCCGCCGACCTGTCCGCTGTCTTCTTTACGGAAGGCGGGAGATTGACGCCCGCCTAAAGATAAAGTATGGCGGGTAAAAAGGAAAAGATACGGATTAAATTTAAGCGTTTTCGGTATTATCTAATAAAATTCAATAAATGGAAAGCTTAAAAACAAAGTTTAAATCAGATAAAGTGAGGAAGTATCATTGACAAAAGGATTTCAATGACTTAAATTATGTTACAAACCAAAATGGTCCACTCACGAATCAATTTATTTTAACGAAAGGAGAAAGTCCGATGAAAGGTAAAATATCGATATTACCAATTATCACGGTAGTAGTGTTGATTATCGGTTTATATGGATGTGATCTCGAAAATGCTGTTAATTCACCTTCTGCAACCAACACCAGTTTAAGCATGGATAAAACTAAGAGCAGCGGGGAATCCACTATTGTATGCTATGAATGCACACATACACCGGGATACTGGAAAACGCACTCGGAGTATGGCCCAGCCCCCGCTGATCCTGCATGGTATAGGATACCCGGTGGATTGGGACCCAATACACCGCTATTCGAAACAGGATTGACCTGGTACCAAGCATTCTGGACACCTCCGCGAGGTAATGCTTACTATATCCTTGCACATCAATTAATGGCAGCGAGGTTGAACAAATGGGCGGGCGTAAGTCTTTCACCGAGTATTGTTGAAACAGCATATGAATATGCTAAGCATTTGTTGACAAGATATGACGGGAATCCTTATCCGATGAGTGCTATAACTGGTGAAGTGAGAAGAGAATTTATCGAAACTGCGGAAATACTCGACCAATATAATAACGGTCTCATTGGTCCTGGGCACTGTCCGGATTGATAAAATATGTTTATGCTTTCTCAAAGCCAACGAGATGCTCGTTGGCTTTTTGTTTTTATGGAAGTAATAATTAATCCAAACATGAGACTCGTTTAACTTTGAGCAAAACAATATATATCAGTATAATAACTATAAGAGACCTCTGAATTATTAAACGATCGATCAGAGTGACATTTGAGGATTTTTCTGAAGTCTTTATAATCAAGTCGCTTGAAACTAAGGTAAGCTTCTTCGTATCATCTTCTAATAAAATTACGATAAATACTTTTTATTCTATAAAGGAACATTTATCTTCATAATTCGTAGATATGGGAAAATTCGTTATATGAGAGTCTGAAAAATGAAAGTATACCGCTGGCCGTGCTGTTTACTTGTCTTTTTGTTTTTCTTCAATCAGATCCTTCTCGCTCAAACAACGTTTTCAATTCACGGTAAAGTAACAGATGCAGTATCCGACGAGCCGCTCGCCGCTGCTAACATTCGTGTGCTCGGCACATCAAAAGGAACAATCACTAACAACCGGGGATATTATGTTCTCTCTTTGGAATCAGGTACATACACACTCGTCTTCAGCTATCTCGCATACCTGCCAGAGACGCTTATCGTTCACCTTCGTGAATCGATAGTACACAATATCCGGTTGAAACCTTCTCCGATTCAAATGCCCGAGGTGCTTGTGCTGGCAGAAGACCCGGCAATTGAAATCATTCGCAAAGCGATTGCAAACAAACGAAAGTGGATGGACAAGCTTAAATCGTACGAGTTCGATGCTTTCTCCCGTCAGGTGTTGTGGAGAGATACGGCAATTGCCAGCATCACGGAATCTTATTCAACCGGCTACATGCTGATAGGCGATACACTCCGTGAGGTAGTGAAGCAAAAAAGGCAAACGGAGAATATACCGGGCACAGAAAATTTCGCAGCAGTACATCGCATAATTAACTTTAACGAAGATAAAATTTATCTTTTCAATGTCGGCGTGCAGGGGAGAAGCTCTTCTTTCTCTTTTATCGGTCCTACGGCTCCGGATGCACTGGATTACTATGATTATAAACTTCTCGGAACATCGGTCGTAAATGGTGTGGAGATTTATAAAATTCAGATAATACCTAAGTCAAGACTGCGTCCACTTTTTAAGGGAATTATTACAATAGCAGATGAGACGTTTGCCGTGATGGGAGTCGATTTAAAGCCGAACGAAACCTTTACATTCCCATTCATCAAAGATATTGATCTCAATTATCGGCA
>JACQYX010000363.1 GCA_016207985.1 Ignavibacteriales bacterium
ATCTGGTTGGCACCCGAAAAATATTATACCCAAATTTAGTATAACTGACAACAGCAATATCTTTTTACACATCAGACTTCCTTTCAATAAATATTTTCTCAAATACTAAACTACTCAACTACTTTGTACTTAGTACTTTGTTGTTTGTTATCTGTTCTATATATTCCAAGCTCACCGCTCTCTGCTCATCGCCCTAAGCTCTTTGCTTAAAGCTTGTATCCAATTTTCCTTAAGAATTCTTTACGATATTTGATATCGGCATCTGTTTCAATTCCTTTCGATTTCATACCGTCGACCACGCCGAGAACACCTCTGCCTTGCTCGGTCTCTGCCACTATCACTTCAACCGGATTTGCTGTCGCACAGTAGATGTTGCAGACCTCAGGTACGTTCTTAATTGCATTGAGTATATTAACGGGGAAGCCGCCCTCCATGAATAAAATAAATAGATGTCCACAAGCGAGTTTCACCGCGTTCTTCTGAGCAATTTCTATAAGTTTTTTGTCGTTGCCAATATAGCGGACCAACGCAGGTCCGGAAGATTCGCAAAATGCAAGTCCAAATTTCATATTAGGATTCGTAGATACAATAGTTTCATAAATATCCTCAACGGTTTTGATAAAGTGTGATTGACCGAGAATGAAATTCATTTCGGCTGGTTTTTCGATCGTGATTGTCTTAAGCTCCATTTTTCGGTTCCTTTAATTATTAAAAATTCTATTCAATTTTTTCATGGTGTTCGTAAAATGTGCACCGTTCCAGTAAACATTATGGCAATTAGGGCATTCAGAAAAAATATCGAATCCTTCAAATGATTGTTTTGGGATTTTTCCTTTCAATTTAGATTTCTCGACCACCTGCACTTCAATATTACATCGAAGGCATCGGGTGAAAAGATTTTTATGAATATCAAGTTTGAACGTTTCAACAACAAATCGGAGTTGGTCATCAAATTTTTCAACAGGAATATAAAATGCATTCGAGAATTCATTTCCGCTCGGTAAAAATTTCCGTCTCGTTAAGAAAACGAAATCACTCAAATTACCCATTTCGACAAGCTTCTGAAATGTAAAAGAAGCATCATATATCGTATCGTACCCTAAAATTCGTAACCAGCGTGCAAGTTTCCCTAACATTGTATCGGCGACAAACTTCATTACTGTTTCCTCTTCTCAAATTTCTTATTTTTTCTTCCCAAAATCAAATTATGAATATTTCTAAAGATTGTTCTTGCCTACCGATAAATATTTCAGTATCTTGATGAAGCAAGTAACAGTACACCGTTTTCGTTCCCGCTTGTGAAAAAGTTTCTTCGCGGGATGGCGTAGCCAAGCTTTTGCGCCGTTGCTGCTGATGTTATACCCGTGTTCGTTCACCCTCTATTGAATGTTCCACGAGGTCAATCATCGCGAGCATAAGCTACACTGTTCGATGATCAAAATGTGGAGTAGGCGTCCGTGCAGTTATTGAGCACATCCACAGTGAGGTTGAAGCGTTAAAAGCCAAGTAGTCTAGCTAAACCAAGAGAGAAATCCTGGACGACAGAACCTTGTGTACATTTTTAGTAACACTTTTTGAAAGGAAGCTACATGGAAGAGGGTACCGTGAAGTGGTTCAGTGGACCGAAGGGATATGGATTCATATATCGGCAAAGCGGCGAAGATGTCTTTGTTCATTTTAAAGCGATTGCATCCGAAGGATACAAAACTTTGAACAAAGGGGATAAAGTGCAGTTCGACGTTGAGCAGGGACCCAAGGGGTTACAAGCAGCAAATGTGAAGAAGATATAGAGTGTAACTCCAGCTACTTATAATCCCGATTAGCTGCTTCAGTTGATCGGGATTTTTTTTACATAAATAATTTAACCAACAAACATATGAAAATTAATTAAAGTAGGTCTATCCTTACTAAGGAAGTAAACATGACACAAGGTACAGTAAAATTTTATAACGCAATTAAAGGATTCGGTTTTATAACAAACGAGAAAGGTGAGGATATCTTCTTTCACCGAAGCAATGTTAAAAATACTGGTTTCCGAGATACATTGGTACAAGGAGATAAAGTACAATTCGAGGAAAAAGCAGAACAGAAAGGGAAACGGGCTTACAATATCGTAAGAGTTTGATTCTACATCATCCCTACGGGATCGACATCGATTATCACCTTAACAGATTTTGTTTTTCCAACTGGAGAATTCCGGTATAGTTCAATTGCCTGCTTTAAAGCGATGTGAATCGTCTTTCCACTTGGATCTTTTGTTTTTATACTCTTAATAATTACATGCCATCGGAAATAACCTTTAAGTTTAACAAGCGCTGCAGGTGCAGGTCCCAAGATTATAAAATGTGAATTATGTTTTCTCAATAACTCCACGAATTTCTGAGCGTGTCCTATCACATCGTTCCCGTTCACACCCTTGAACTCTACTAATATCAAGCGCGAGTAAGGAGGATAATTTAACTCATGCCTGTATGAAATCTCTTCTTGATAAAATCCTTTATAGTCGTGTGTTACCACGTACTGCAAAACCGGATGTTTAGCTTGGTATGTTTGTATAATTACATCTCCTCCGAGATTGCTGCGTCCTGCACGTCCGGCAACCTGTGTCAGTAATTGGAATGTCCGTTCCACAGATCTAAAATCAGGTAAAAGCATTTGTGTGTCTGCTGATATTACCCCCACGAGGGTGACGCGAGAGAAATCAAGTCCTTTTGCAACCATCTGCGTGCCGAGGAGGATATCGGCTTCACATTCAGAAAATTGTTTCAAGATTCTATCATGAGCTCCTCTCGTGGCTGTAGTGTCGAGGTCCATCCGTAGAAGCTTAACAGATGGAAAAAGTTTTTCGATCTCCTCTTCGACACGCTGTGTACCGAATCCTCTGTACTGAATATCGATCGATTGGGATTTTGGACAGAAAATAGGTACTTGTTTGATCAGACCGCAATAATGACATCTGAGGTGGTCTTTCGTGGCGTGATAGGTGAGAGAAATATTGCAGTTATCGCACATCTCGACATAACCGCAATCTGGACATTCTATGAACAGCGAAAATCCCCGACGGTTTTGAAGGAGGATGATCCCTTCCTTCTTTTCTAACTTGTCTTCAATTTTTTTTCTGACGGCATCTGAAATCGAGCTGAACTCGAACTTCCGTTTCTCAAGCTTTGCTTTTACCTTGTCCTTTTTAAATTCTTCCCTACGTTTTGCCCGATGAATATCGAGCTTCTTAGCACGTTCCTCCGTCATATCAATAATCTCCACAGGCGGCATCATTACATTGTCGACACGTTCCGGAAGTTCAAGGAGTGTGTATTTTCCGTTCAATGCATTTGAATAAGATTCAATAGAAGGAGTCGCCGAGCCGAGAACTATCGCAGCGTTGCAGTACAAAGCCCGCATGATTGCAACGTCTCGTGCATTGTATCGTGGTGTCTGATCGAATTGTTTATAAGACGACTCATGCTCTTCATCAACGACAATCAGACCGATATTTTTTAACGGTGCGAAGATTGCCGAACGAGGACCAATAATTACTGAACATTTTCCTTTCCATGCCATCCGCCAGGAGTCGTATCGCTCACCCCCGGACATTCGGCTGTGTATCACGACAACGTTCTCACCCAAATGGAACTTAAACCGTCTGACGATTTGCGGTGTAAGAGATATTTCGGGAACAAGGACTATTGCAGTCTTTCCTCGTCCGAGGACTTCTTTGATTGCCTCGATGTAAACTTGCGTCTTGCCGCTTCCCGTAACTCCATGCAGAAGAAAAGTGTGGAATGTGTTTTTCTCGATTTGCTCAATAAGAGCTTTAAGAGCATTATCCTGATGTGAATTCAATTTAAAATTGGTCGAGCCGAGTGCTGATTCATATAGATCGTATTCCGGTGTGCGTATAACTTCCCGTTTGCTAAGCTTGAGAATCTTATTTCGTTCCAGTGATTTTATAGTAGAGATAGAAATCCCGGTTCTCTTTAGAAGGTCTTGCACGGAAATCGATTGGTCATCAGGATCGAGTTGGAGAAGCGCCTGGATCACCGCAACCTGCTTTATATAACGCTTTGATGAACGCGAGTAGAGTTCCTTCAGCCATGTTTGCCATGTGTCAAGTGATTGCCTATCAAGCTCGATTACGATCTCATGTTTTGGTTTGAATAATGGCTTGAACGGCTCTTCTTCAATTTTAATTGCACCGCGATTTGCAAGCTGATTCAAATGAGTATATACTGTTCCGAGCTTCAATCGCTTCTGAATCTGCTGCACTGTAATCTTTTTTGAAGGATGAAGTGCCTGAAGAATCGTTGTTTGTTTTTGAGATGGTCTATTATTTTTAATCCAGGTGTCGATATCCTTGGAAAGAAGAGAGACAAATTTTTTCCCGGTTTTTAAAGCACCATATAAAAGTGCAGATTTGAGAACTTCACCAAGAGGTGCAAAATAATAATCAGCTATCCACATGGTGAGCTGTAAAAGATCATCGGGGACAAGCGGTATATCATCGATGATGTCTATAATCTGTCTGAGATTAGAGACATTGGATTTCTCTTTGACATCAATAATGAATCCGATGACCTTCCGCTTGCCAAAAGGAGCAATGACACGAACGCCACGTTTTGCGGCGTTATGCAATTCTTGCGGAACTGTATATGTAAACAACTTATCGATTGCAAGCGGAATAGC
>JACQYX010000364.1 GCA_016207985.1 Ignavibacteriales bacterium
AATGCACTCCTCGATATGTATCTACAATTCTTTCAGCAAGCAAAAACATTGACGAACAGCACGAGGGAACCGAAAGATGTCGTGGAACATTTCAATAATAATCTTCAGACGCTCAGACAATTATCCTCGAACGACCAGCGAATCGATAGGAATAGTTATTCAATCCTCGATTTTAGCGACCAGCGTAACTGCCTCATCATTTACTCTTGGCTGATTCTTCAAAGTTTAGGATATTCAGAAGAGACTAAACTATATGATCGCCTGCGACTCGATAAAGCACTCAAAGATATTTTCGAGAGTTTCAATTTCAACAATGACCTGATTCAGGAGACGACAGCGTTGATAAAGTTACTGCTTTCAGATTTTATCTTATTCTCAGAGAAACAAGTGAACGTACAAAAGTTTTATGAATTCTCGGAAGTGCAAGAATTTATTCAACTCAATGAGCATGAAAGTATTCGCTATTTCAATAAAGAGAGGTTTGAAGAGATGGTCAAATGGTTTTTCATCAAAGATACTATCAGTAATAAAGAACTGATGTCTGAAAAATTCATGACTAAATTTTTACTTTATAGAAGAATGCTGGACGTATCCATCAAATCCGAATATAAATTTGATAAGTTTAAACAGTTATTATCCGAAGGAGGTTAATTTCATGAACAATGTAATTGCGATTATACTTGGTGGTGGACGAGGCGAGCGATTGTATCCTTTGACGAAGCTCCGCGCCAAACCTGCCCTGCCGCTTGCAGGAAAATATCGACTGATCGATATTCCCGTGAGTAACTGCATCAATTCCGACATAAGAAAAATTTTTGTCCTGACACAATTCAATTCGGCATCACTGAACCGACACGTTTCAACGACATATTGCTTCTCACCATTCATGAAAGGATTCGTTGAGGTTCTTGCCGCACAACAAACGACTGTAAGTCCCGACTGGTTTCAAGGAACAGCAGATGCTGTGCGGAAAATATTATGGGTAATAGAGCCGCAGAAGGCAAGCGATCTTCTCATTCTTGCCGGTGATCATCTTTATAAAATGGATTATAGATTATTTATTAAATCTCATCGTGAAACCAATGCCGATGTCAGCATTTCAGTTATACCTGTTGCGGAATCGCATGCATCAAGTTTTGGATTAATGAAAATCGACAGTGCCGGCAGAGTGATTGAATTCAAAGAAAAACCGACGGGTGAAGCATTAGAAAGCATGAGAGTCGATACAAAATCATTGGGATTTGTCGATGCGTCGACGTGGGGAACTTCTTATCTTGCTTCGATGGGAATTTATATTTTCAAAAGAGAAGTCATCGCAAAACTGTTGGAACGATATCCTCGGCATACCGACTTCGGGAAGCATCTTATTCCTGAATCGATAAAAGATTTCAAAGTGCAATCGTATATCTTCCGCGGATATTGGGAAGATATCGGAACGATTGAATCGTTCTACCGTGCAAATTTAGCACTAGTGAAACAACCAAATCCTGATTTCAGTTTTTTCGACGAGCACTTCCCAATTTACACACGTCCGCGTTTTCTGCCACCGAGTAAAATCTTGAACAGTCAAGTCGATCAATCGATGATATCGGATGGATGCATAATTCGAAGTGCCAAGATAATAAATTCTATCGTCGGTGTTCGAACCCGCCTGGAAGAAAACTCGCAAATCGAAAATGTACTGATGATGGGTGCAGACTACTATCAATCTGATCTTGAGCGAGAAAATGATTTAAAGAACGGAATTCCACACGTCGGTATCGGGAAGAATACAATAATTCGTAATGCCATCATCGACAAGAATGCACGCATCGGGACAAACGTAAAGATTATTAACAAACGAAAAAAGCAGAACACTGATTGTGAAAAGGGAGGATACTGCATCCGCAAGGGCATAATGATCATTATTAAAAATGCGATAATAGCAGATAATACAGAAATTTGAACAACTGGAATATTGAATGACTCAGAATGGAAAACATGTTCTCATGCTCGCATCCGAAAACGATGCATTAATTAATGGAAAAGTCGGCGGACTTGCAGACGTGATCAGAGATTTACCAAACGCACTGGCAGATTTAGGATTAATGGTTACGGTCGTCACGCCGTCTTATGGATTTCTTCATAAAGATAATCCTTCGAAGTTCTTATCAAAAGTGCTCTTTCCCTTTGGTGGCAAAACAGAAGAAGGAGAGCTTTGGGAGGTTACAGCGAAGAATCCAAAATTAAATGTAACTCATTTAGTCTTCGAGCATCCCGCAATTCACGGCAACCCAATCTATAGCGAAGATCCACACCAGCAGCCATTCGCACAGGATGCAACAAAGTTTGCACTCTTCTGCTCGGCAATCGGGCAGTATATAAAAACATATAATCAATCGACCATCATCCATCTACACGATTGGCATGTCGGGGCGTTATTACTATTGAAAGAACTTCATCCCGGATTTAGTCATTTAAAAAATCATAAACATGTTTTCACGATTCATAATTTAGGATATCAAGGTAACCGTCCGATTCGCGGGAAACATGCTTCGGTCGAGCAGTGGTTTCCTGAGCTTTTTAATAACAAATCATGGATCGATGTATGGAAGGATTCTCGATTCAAGGACCCGCAGTTCACACCGCTTGCCGCGGGTATTAGATTTGCCGACAAAGTCAATACGGTTTCTCCAAGCTATTCCGAGGAGGTTCTTAAAGAAAGCGAC
>JACQYX010000355.1 GCA_016207985.1 Ignavibacteriales bacterium
TCAAGTTCTCGTTCCTTTGCTTTTTCCCCGATGCTAAGAAAATCGAATGTGTATGGATCTTTGATTAGCTGCTGAGCCAAGTCGGATTGGGGTCTCGGTAATGTTATTGGGAAGTTAGTAACAGCATTGCCTTGTCGTTTGTAAAGATCGCTTTCGATTTGATGAACAAGAATATTACGGCTCCAACCGTTTTCTATAGTTGCGAATATATACCAGTCACGCTCGGCTGAATCCTCAATTTTATCCAATAGGATACAGTGATGAAACCAAGGAATTTGTGCAGCAGCTTGCTGCACAAATGATTCATTTGGATATGCCTCTGCAAAAGCGCGCATGTATTTGAGATTACGAGGAGATAATCCCTTCATATCGGGAAATGTTTTACTTAAATCGTTAGCTAAACGCTCAATTACTTTTGCTCCCCAGCCTTCCCTTTTCTGCTGTCTAAGAATTTGTTTCCCTATATGCCAGTATAACAAGATAAGTTCGCGGTTTACACTCAACAATGCTTTTACACGAGATTCTTGAATTCTTCGCTTGAGGTTTTCAAAGAACTTGACATAATTTTGGGGTAACACTAGTAATCGGTCAACAACTCGTTGACTATTCACACCCTTTTTCAATTGTGCAGCAGCCTGTTGCACAATTGGATTCTTTTTTGATATGGATTTTTTCTTAGCAGCCATATACAATAACAATTCCCCGCTCACGACAACGAGCGGCTGTTTGTTGGATAACTTCTAGGTAAAGTTTATTTATGATTTTTGACATTTTCCCCTTATTTCAATTTTTGATTTTTATCACCAATTGTTGGGCTAATTCGATTTGTCTATCGCTACCAAACAGATTAATATCTGCAATAGCTTTTTCTAGAATTGACGCCGTATCTAAATCATTTCTATTTGTACAGTTCTCTAAATTTCTCCAAGCTTCAATTAGATAACTTACCCGAAGATCACGTCGCTTATTAGAACGATCTCTTTTTGACGACAATCTGTGTCCGATGAACCAACCAACGACTATTACAACGGCTGATATTATTACTTCCCAATTCATTTTTTCATCCTGTATTTTTTAATGTGGAAAAATTAAAATTGTTACATTCATCTCAATATACCCATCCACCGGGTACACATGCTTGCACAGTCTACAGCGAAACTATTTTCCATTTTTATCTTCATGTGTAATAAATCCAATAGGTCTACGCTTGGGAAACGGTAACGAAGGTGGTTCCATCAATTTCTTGATTTCTTCAAGTATATGAACAATCGCTCTTTCGTGAACATCTAACCGACTCGTCAGCTTCTTTTCCAGCTCGACTAACTTTTCTATGAGTACTTTATTTGTCGATAGTGCTTCACGCATTTTCACGAATGCCCGTACAACGAAAACACTCATTTGTACCGCTCTTGGACTGTTCAATATATTTGCAGCCATTAGTGCACCATGCTCTGTGAAAACAAACGGTAGTTTGCGACGACCCCCGCGCCCTTTCTTTGATGTTGCAATTTGCAACATCAAACGATCATACTCATCCCTCGTTAGATGAAACATGAAATCTTCAGGAAACCGTTCTATGTTACGACGAACCTGTTGATTAAAACGAGTCGTAGTGACACCATATATTCTTGCAAGATCGCTATCGAGAATAACTCTATCGCTCCGAATTACCAGAATTAGCGATTCAATTTTTACAAGACTATTCCATTTTTTATTTCTCATATTTATGTTCTGCAATATTACATTTTTAATAATATGGTACGTTAAATTCTGATTCTTTTAAAAGTACCAGTTCTCGTTTGTTTCTTTTCCGCATATACAACGCACCAGAAAAGCACTTCTGTACGCAAATCGAGCAGCCGATACAGTGTGATGGATCGGTTACAGGAATTTTCTTTGAATCGAGTTCGATGGCGAAGTATGGACAGCGTGTGCAGTTGCCGCAATGCTGACACAAATCGACATGAACAGCGGAGATTTTTTTAATTGGTGTTAATTCCATAAAACCAGTGATTGGTGAAGGGAGCGCACGTCCGATAAGTTCACTAATAGATTTAATGCCGCGCTCTTGCATCAAATAACTTAAACCGGTATGAAGATCGTCAACGATTACATAACCGTACTTCATAACGATAGTACAGAATTGGACAGTCTTAGCACCGAGAGCGAGGAAGTTTGCAGCCGCTTTGTAATCCATCGGACCGCCGTTGCCTGAAATAGTAACACCGAGTCGGGAAACATTTGCCAGGGTTAAATTAGAAATAGGAATCACACCTTCACCGCTCATGCCTACAACAACTCCTTCTTCCCACGATTTCTTTTCACCTTGTCTGAAAGCTAAGGTTGGAAAAGTGTTCGCAAGTGTAACACCGGCGTTTTTGTTCGGATACTTGGCGAAAACTGCTTTAATAGCAGTTATTATGGGATAAATAGAAGTAACCGCAGCAGTGAGTTTGAAAAGTTTCGGTACATCTGGGTCACCTATTTCCATAATCCAGTCAATTATCTTTGCAGTCAACTCGGCATCTTGCGAGACGATGTCGCCCTTTGTACCATCTCCGCCTTGTGGACAAGAAAGACTATATTCAATTCCCATAACACCGGCAAATTCTAACTTTTTAGTATTCGATTGCCAAACTGCACAGTCGTTCTCATCGTTTCCAGTTACGGGACCACCAGTAGATGCGAGTGTCAATCGGTCGGGAAATTCCTTCTGCAGCTTCTCAACTTCACGGCAAACGCGATTAAGTGGATGACCAGAAACATTATCGCAATTTGCGTATGTTGATTTAGAGAACGCAAACATGTATTCCGATGGAATATGGATTGGAACGTTATCGAAAGCAGTCTTCATCACACCGCCAGCCCAACCGGCTTCGTATGCTTTCTTCATTTGCTCGTAACCGTCGGACGGTGGAGCTGCAGAGAGCAGGAACGGCGAAAGAATTTTACGTCCGAAAAACTCAGTATCAATTGGCACAGGAAACATTACACGTCCGGGCAAAATTACTCGGCTCTTCGTCTTTCCATTGACTTTTGTTTCTTCTTTCTTCAGTTTACGACCAAAAACAAATGCATCGATCTCAAGTGCGGCGTTCTTTCCGGCTGCAACGGCTTCAACGACAGTTGTTGGTCCAGTTATCATATCGCCTGCATAGAACACACGCTTATCATTTGCTTTTTTGTTAGATGAACGTGCACCTGCGGCGATTATAACAAAATCAATGTTTGGAAGAACTTGCTCCGTACCTTTTACATCAACTACATTTGTTGGATGAAACTTTTTACTTCGAGGCAATGAGACTTTAATAGTTTTCAATCCAATAATCTGTTTACCTTTTTTAAGAATTTCTGTAACTCGCACTCTTCCAGTTACTGCAATTCTCAACTCTTGAATCAAGATTCTTTCTTTGGCAGTTAAAGGCATCTCCGACCAAGTCTCGAGTGCGAACATCTCGACGCTCGACGCACCGTGTGCGAGAGCTTCTTCTGCACAATCGAGTGCGACTGCACCGCCCCCGACGATTGCGACATGCTTTCCTTTTACTTGGTATCGAATAGTGTTGGTAAGATATTTTATCCAATCGATTGCTGGTTCACTTCCCTTAATCGGTGGGATAAAAACTTCATTTAATCCTGTGGCATAAAGTACAGCGTCGTAACCTTTGATACTTGCCGATAATTTTTCTATATCCTTGAACGTGATTTTTCCTAAGGATAAAAAGAAATCTACATCAGTCTTTAAAACTTTTTCAGGTAATCTAGATTCCGGAATTAAGTTACACATGCCACCCAAGTTTTTTATATTGTCGAATATATCGATTGTGTATCCCTTTTGTGCAAGCACAGCCGCCGCTCCAATTCCAGACGGTCCTCCGCCGATGATTGCTATTTTCTTGCCGTTTGGTAGAACATTCTCGAACTCGGGCATTGTATCCAACTCTTTCGCCTTTGCGATAATTGTTGCTTGTACGGCTGGAATATTCACAGCCGAGTCGAGCGTTCGGTGGACGCATGCTTTCATGCAATGAGTGTCGGGACAGACTGCACCGCAAACACCGCCTAAAGGATTATTCCCCATGATGAGCGCCGCTGAGCGCCGATAATCGGCACGGCTTCCGACTTTCACTGCCATAATAAAATCCGCAGGTGAGCAATCGACGGGGCAAGCTTCTTCGCACGGTTTTTCTTCGCAGTATTCACACTTTTCGATTTCAGCTTGAAGCTGAGCATCGGTCAGAAACTCGGCAGCGTATTTTTTTTTTATTCATCTGTTTTCCATTTGATTAGTTTTGTTCTGTAAAA
>JACQYX010000072.1:0-1567 GCA_016207985.1 Ignavibacteriales bacterium
ATTAATAGTTAAGTTTGCAATTTTTTTAAAAAAGCTTATACTGAATGTTTCAGAAAATTAGTATATTGTACTAAAACACTCAAACATCTAATGCCTATAGTGACAAAAAAGAAAAGGATTTCAAGGAAATTAAAATCTAAGATTAAATACCCCACCGCCTCTATTAGAAGCCTGATTCAAGAAAGCACATTTTGTAAAGGTACTGAGTATTTTAGACATAGGGATGTTATTCTCTATCAAGGCGATGCCCTAGATGAATATCTATTCAACCGGGAATTCATTGACCTTATAGTTACATCCCCGCCTTACAATGTTGGCATCCAATACAAGTCTCATAAAGATGAACTGGGCTATGATGACTATCTAAAATTTTCAGAAAAGTGGATTCGGAATTGTTACAGGTGGTCAAAGTCTCAAGGCCGTTTTATACTTAACATTCCTCTTGACAAGAATAAAGGTGGCCAACGCAGTGTCGGCGCCGATCTCACGACGATAGCTCAGAAAATAGGTTGGAAATATCACTCCACAATTGTTTGGAACGAGGGAAATATTTCGAGGCGTACTGCCTGGGGCTCATGGTTATCTGCTTCCGCTCCATTTGTCATTGCTCCAGTGGAACTAATAGTTGTGCTATATAAAGATAGTTGGAAAAAAACAACGGGTAGTAAAATTTCAGATATTAAACGTCAAGAATTTATGGATTGGACTAATGGTGTGTGGACTTTTAACGGAGAAAGTAGTAAACGAATTGGACACCCCGCCCCATTTCCCCGAGAACTTCCACATCGTGCAATTAAGCTTTTTAGTTTTGTTCAAGATATCGTTTTCGATCCATTCTGTGGAAGTGGAACAACTCTTATCGAAGCAGCTAATAACAATCGTATTGGAGTTGGTATTGAGATAGATAAGCATTATTGTGAAATTGCAAAAAACAGAATCCTAAAAGAAACGTGGACACTTAGCTTTGAATAAAAAATCAATAACCCAAAGAAACCTGATAATTGAATATTTCCAAAAACATCATAACCGAGATATTCGGCACCCAGAAGTCGTTGATTGGGCAACGTCCGAGTTCAAGAAAAGAACCGGCGAAGTTTTCAGAGACCCGGATAGACAAATCAGGCAGCTTTCACAGCAAGGCTACCTGATCAAAATTTCAAAAGGTGTTTATCGCTACGAACCTGAATCTGTTAACAATAGAACTCTGGAAGAGTTTACTCCATCCCAAAAGAAAATCATATTAAAGAACGATGGATATAAATGTGTTGTCTGTGGACGTGGCGTTAAAGATGGTATTGAATTACACGTTGATCACATAAAGCCAAAAGAATTTGGAGGTAAAGCCACAATCGAAAATGGTCAAACATTATGTTCTCAGCACAACTTTATGAAGAAGATTCTTAAGCAAACTGAGACAGGTAAGAAAATGTTTATTCATTTATACGAGTTAGCTAAGGTAGAGAATAATCGAGAGCTGATAAAGTTCTGTACACAAGTTCTCGAAGTCTATGAGAAAAATAAAATCAATTCTCACATAGTTTGGAAAAAGTGATTTTAAATATGTATA
>JACQYX010000072.1:1611-4646 GCA_016207985.1 Ignavibacteriales bacterium
CTTATGAAAACAACTCACTCAATAATTAATGTAAATGAAATTGAATCATTCTATAGAGAGCATTGCAATGAAAATGGTAAAAGATTCACAAAAAAGGAATTTCTTTCCTTTATTAAGTTTTGTGAAATAGATTTTTTTCAATGGGTTAAAGATAATCTTAAACATTTTGAACCAGGATTAGAAAAACACAATTAATATTATTTCAACTAACAATGGAAAAGAATTGAATTAAATCAGATGCAAGGAGGCGCAGCTACCACACTCCCTTTTTATACACCCCCCTCCTGTGATTTATAGTTAAAATATAAATCGTGTTCTTAGTGAACTCGTAAATAATCCTGTAATTTCCAACCCTCAGCGAACATTTTCCTTTCAGCGATCCGGCAGGTTGTTATCCTTTGTCGCTGTCATGTAATGGGAGAGTGTCTGAAAACCATAAAAGACTGTCATGTTGATCCCGCTTACTTGTCCGCCATTTTTTGGGCGGAAGCGGGAGAAACATCTTTTCTTGGCAATTTTAAACCAGATTCTTCTCCCGCCTTCGGCGGGATCAGAATGACCTTCCCTCTTTACCAGTTCTCGGACAGTCTCATAGTTCATGACAGCATTGTTATGCTCTTATTTGCTTTACGGTATATCCCTCTTCCTAAATCTCCATCCTGCTATACCAATACTTACAACAATCAATCCCAGCAGAACAATAACTGAGATTGGCTTGAGCTCGCCGTTAACAAAGATCTTCTGCGGTGAGTAGTACGTGTGCACTGTGTACGGAAGGAGGAATGCAGCTTTAGTCCAGAGCTGTGCGATTACTTGAACGAAATATGAAACAAGCGCCAGCAGAAATCCGATAAACGCTACGTGCCCGGCTTCCCGACCGAAAACTGAAAACAAAAGTGTGATTCCGTACCACGTGCTGTGAAGCAAGAAAAAGTTGAATGCAACTTTGAATAGAATTGCTCCTTCAAGCGGCGCGAGCGAATATACCTGAATGCCAATGAGTGTGCCGCACACCCCAATCAAACTCATGAGAGCAATTGACGTCAGCGCAAATAGTACATGTCCGGTAAAATAATTGAGTCGCGTAATCGGTTGACTTAAAATCAACTCCATCGCCCCGCTCTCAATTTCTCCGGCAACTGCACGTGAAGCGAAAACAAGTGCAACTGCTGTACCGATGGCTAACGCAATCGGGTGGTTCCATCCGAACCCAAGAAGTCCTTTTTGAGTTAATCCGCCGAAGAATTGCTGCTCGATGAGCGCTCGCATGAAAGGTGGAATATTCTGCAATGCACCGTTCATGATTCCGGGAATATCAATCAATGTTTGAGGAGATTAAGCACGAATATTCTCCTTGGCATACATGCTCAACCGACCCCCTCTTTTCTTCTCCCCCTCATGAAGGGGGAGAATTGAAGGAGGGGTCATTGAGATTATTTCTATGAATTCTCTCAAAGTCTCAACCCTCTCTATTGTAATAAGTGAGAAAAATATCTTCCAGCTCCGGTTCAGGAAAAATAAAGCTCTCCACTTCCGTTTGAGCGATGGTTCGAAGAATCGGATTCACATCACCGCGAATCCATAGAGTAACTTCTTTACCCATTATCTGAGAGCGTGTTACACCTGGCACGCTGGCTAAATTGCCGGGTACAGATCCGTGGAAACGAACCTGAAGACGACGAACCATTTTATTTCTGAGGTTCTCTATTGATTCAACTGCGACAAGCTCACCCGCACGTAGGATCGCAACACGGCTGCATACGGCTTCGACTTCTGATAAAACATGTGAAGAGAAAAATACTGTTCGTCTATTGTTGATGCGGTCGAGGACAATCTCGCGGAAAGATTTCTGCACGAGTGGGTCGAGACCGGTTGTCGGTTCGTCGAGCAGTAACAACTTGGGATCGTGCTGCATGGCGATGACCAGTCCAAGTTTTTGCTTTGTGCCGTGTGAGAGAAACTTCACTTTGCGTTTTAGATCGGACGGTTGAATATCGAGTGCGTTCAGAAGCTGCTCACGTAAGACGGGTGGTTTTTGCAGGCGGAATTGTTGGAAGTACTCGATCAGTCCTTGTCCTGTCATGTTGCCGTACAAATGAAACTCTCCTGGTAAATAACCTATATCGTTTCGTATCGCCGAACTTTGATGATCGTTCCCAAATATTTGTACACTGCCGTGCGAAGCGTAAACAAGTCCCATAATAATTCTGAGTGTCGTCGTTTTACCCGCTCCGTTCGGACCGAGATATCCGAAAATTTCACCTTCATCAACAGTAAAGCTGACATCGTGAAGAGCGCGAATCTTACCGTAATGTTTTGTAAGATTCTTTATTGAGACACTATACATTTCCTAAATTTTTATTTTTCCTAAGCACCGCACTGTGACTTCTTTTAATGTCCGGCGATGCAATTACGTCGTATCCAATTTGTTTTGCAATCTTCAGTGTTTGGTTGAAGTCTTCTAATGTTACATGCCCTTTCGGCTCGGAGAGGAGAACAAGCGAACCAGCTTTCAATGTCGTGTAAATTTCACGGAAAAGTTTTTCTTGGTTTGATACTTCATGAACGACAGCGAATAAAAGGGCAAAGTCAACACAATTAGTAAAGTCTTCTACATGAAGTGAATTTCCGGAGGTAATTCGTGTAATAATTCTATCTGAAAGTCCGGCGCCAGCAGCACGCCGCATCAAGCTTTTTATCATTTTCTCCTGAACATCGATACATATGATTTTACCATCTGCACCAACAAATCTTGCCATCGGAAGTGTGAAGAAGCCCATGCCGGGTCCGACTTCGAGAACGGTCATTCCTTCTTTTGCAAAAGGAGCTACAATTAGTTCTGGTTTATAGAAAAGTCTTCGGAGTGGACTTACAAGCAAGTATCCAATCCACCAGGGGCATACGTGTTCAGGCATAGTATCGATCCGATGATTATTGTTCAAAAATGAATTGTGAAAAGATAGATATATTGTTGAATAAAGTCAAAACCTAATTATTGCAGGTGTAATGAGAAAACGCATCATTCAGTAAACTCT
>JACQYX010000356.1 GCA_016207985.1 Ignavibacteriales bacterium
AGCAGTATCTGTACAACTGAAGGATGCATATGATAACGATGTTCCGCTCTCTAGTATTGCTGTTACGCTAGCGATTGCGACTGGAACGGATACATTAAAGGGTACGAAGACACAACTTACAGATGCAACAGGTCTTGCAAGCTTTAACGATTTGTATATTCATCTTATCGGTTCTAAAACGATTTTAGCAACCAGCACTTCCCTCACTTCGGCAACAAGTAACAGTTTTACAATCACCCCTGCAACTGCAGTCAGAATTGTGGTTGAGACCGCATCAGACGGAAGTGGTTCTTCTGTTCCAGCTCAGACTGTCATCTCGGGAAATTCGATATCATGTTATGCAATCACTCGAGATACATTCAATAATTTCATTGCAAATAATATCGCTACGTGGTCGCTCAAAAATACGACGGGGGGAGTGGTTGGCAGCGACCTTATTCCATTCGATGGAAACAGAGCGGCTACATTCACCGGGCATTTATCGGGGAGTAGCAATATCGAAGCTTCCTCAGGTTCTCTTACTCCCATCCCATCCGGAACGATCACAGTCGCAGCGGGCAATGCAAAGCAGTTAGGATTCACCCAACAGCCGACAAATACTATTGCCGGAAATTCAATCACACCGGCAGTAACAGTTCAACTGAAAGATAGTCTTGGGAATAATGTCTCAATACCCGGTGTTCTTATTACTTTGACATTAACAACAGGGACCGGCACACTGAGCGGCACAACAACTCAATCAACGGATGGTGCAGGACTTACTATATTTAACAATTTAAGTATCAATAAAACCGGTAGTAAAATATTGACTGCGACAAGTGGTTCTCTGACATCAGCAACAAGTAACTCGTTCACAATCTCAGCAGCTACTCCCGTCAATATCTCGTTTACTCAGCAACCACCTTCGAGTGATACCGCGGGAACAATTTTAACACCTTCCATCATAGTGAATATCAAAGACAGTTTCGATAACAACGTCCCACTGGCGGGTGACACGATAGATATATCTTTATCTTCGGGAAGCGGAACACTTAGCGGAACACTGATGAAAGTTACCGACGCTAACGGCGCCGTTACATTTGATAACCTTAGCATTGAAAAATCCGGAATTAAAACTTTAACGGCATCGAGTAATAATTATGGATCAGCCGTCAGTAATACATTCACCATAAACCCAAGTGCCGCATACAAAATTATTGTTGAAACTACCGCTGATGGCAATGGTACAACTGTTCCGGCACAAACTCTATCTTCGGGAAGCACGATTATTGGTTATGCGATCACGCGGGATGTATACGATAATCTTCTCCCGAAAGATACTGCACTCACATGGAGTCTCCAATTTATCACCGACAGTGTCAAGCAGACCGATCTCGTTTCCAACGTATCATGTAAATGCGCTACATTTACAGCAAGATTAATCGGGTCGGCACAGATTCACGTTCAAAAAGCCGGTTTACTATCCATCAATTCTGGAACAATTACGATCATTGCGGGTGATCCCTCGAGATTAGCATTTTCACAACAACCATCCGATGCGATTGCGGGTGCGATAATTTCTCCACCCATCCAAGTATGTATAAAAGATTTTGCCGGCAATAATATCCAACAAGATGGAGATACAATAAATATCACTCTTAAGAGTGGTACTGGAGTACTCAATGGTTCGACATTACGACTTACAGATGCAACAGGAATTGCGACATTTAACGATTTGAGTATAACATTACCCGGGCAGAAAAATCTTCAAGCATCTCATCGGGTATATACAGCAGTAATAAGTGATACATTTTCTTTAGGCACTTATACAATTACAGCTTCAGCAGGTGCAAACGGGACGATATCACCTTCAGGAGCAATCGGTGTTATTCATGGTGCAAATCAGTCGTTTACGATTTCTCCGAATACCGGCTATCACATCTTTGATGTTCTTGTTGATGGAACTTCTGCCGGACCGGTTACAAACTATACGTTTAACAACGTTACAGGTAACCATACCATATCCGCTTCTTTCGCTATCGATACACTGACAATAACAGCCAGTTCGAGTACAAACGGTACGATAACAACATCTGGGGCTGTGAAAGTTACTTACGGCTCTAATCAAACATTTACATTTAATCCTTCAGCCGGCTATCACGTCCTCAATTTCATCGTCGATGGTACTACCCAAACTGCGGCACCTTCTTATACATTTACAAATGTCATTACAAATCATACAATATCAGTAAATTTCGTACCCGATTCCCTTTCAATCACATCAAGTACAGGTGGCAATGGTATAATCTCCCCTTTAGGAATAGTTCGAGTTGGTTATGGGATGAATAAGTCGTTCACATTCACACCTGATACGGGATACCACATCTTCGATGTAATAGTAGATGGAAGCTCTGTGGGTAGACCAACATCCTATACATTTAACAATGTGACAGTCAATCATACTATCTCCGTTTCATTTGCAATCGATACATTGACGATAACATCCACGGCGGGCTCAAATGGCGCAATTACTCCGCCCGGTACTATTAAGTTAACGTATGGTTTCTCACAAACATTCATAATCTCTCCGGAGATCGGTTATCATATATTAGATGTGGTTGTAGATGGTAGTTCTGTTGGAGCAGTTCCATCCTATACATTTTCTAATATCAAGACGAATCATTCCATTTCCGCAAGCTTTGCAATCAACACTTATACGATAACTGCTGCTGCGGGTGCAAATGGAACAATCTCACCGAGTGGATTAATTCCGATCAATCATGGCTCGAATCAAACATTCAGTATAAGACCGAATACGGGATACCATATCGACAGCGTCAAAGTCGATAACATTTACGTTGGAACCGATACCATATACACTTTCACAAACGTTACAACGGATCATACAATCACCGCAACATTTGTCCCGAATATCATCACGGTTACAGTTCAGACAAATCCTACCGGTTTATCGTTCACGGTCGATGGCACGACGTATTCGACAACACAAATATTCATCTGGACAGCCGCGGAGAACCATATTATTTCGACCGATTCAATTCAGAGCGGAACTCCCGGCACTCGTAACGTATGGAACAGTTGGACAAACGCTGCCACAATCATCGATACGATCACTCCACTTGTTAATACGACATTTACTGCAAACTTCACGACACAATATTATTTGACAATGAATGCAAATCCGGGGGGAACGGTTACTCCTTCCAGTGGCTGGTTCAATAAAAGTCAAAATGTAGCCATCACCGGTATACCAGATAGTAAT
>JACQYX010000362.1 GCA_016207985.1 Ignavibacteriales bacterium
GGGCTTGGGTATGGCAACGCTGATTATTTCCATAGTTGCAATTTCATTGTATCTAATTATAAAAAGAATTGAGCGTAAACAGCAAAACAAACGAATATAAAATAGTGAGAAAATAAAATTATGAATATAGGTCATGTTAGTATATTAATCGCATTCCTCGCATCGCTTGGCGCGATGATTGCATTTATTAGGAATGGAAGAATCAAGCTTCAATCTAAGCAAATTGGACGACAAAAAACTGCTGTTCATCTTTATTATACATCGGTAATTGTCGGCTTGATTGCATCCGTAATTTTATTTTATGCTCTTCTTACTCACCAATTTCAATACTCATACGTGGTAGGATACAGCTCGAAAGACCTCCCGTTGATTTATTTGATCTCCGCTTTCTGGGCTGGACAAGAAGGGACGTTCTTACTCTGGGCTGTTTTCGTTGGCTTAATGGGATTATTCTTCCTTAAAAAATCGAACAGCGACGATGATTATGCGATGGCAGTTGTAAGTGCTTTCTCTGCATTTTTATATCTACTGTTATTGATTAAAAGTCCATTTGAAATCATTACTCCCGCTCCACTCGACGGGAGAGGTTTGAATCCGTTGCTTCAAGATCCATGGATGGCGATTCATCCACCAATTCTTTTTATCGGATATGCGGCGGCTACTTTTCCATTCGCTCTTGTTATCTCAGGATTGGCGAGAAGGAAATACGAACACTGGATTAATTCCAGTTTTTCCTGGACGCTTTTTGCTTCTGTTTCTTTAGGCGCGGGCATCATCATTGGTGGCTTCTGGGCTTACGAAGTTCTTGGCTGGGGCGGTTATTGGGGATGGGATCCGGTTGAAAATTCATCCCTCGTTCCGTGGATAGTCATGCTTGCATCGATTCACGGACTTGTTGTGTTCAAAGCAAAAGGGTCGCTTCAGCGGACAAATATGATTTTAGCCATCATCACATTTATACTTGTGTTGTATGCAACGTTTCTTACACGGAGCGGTGTGCTTGCAGATTTTTCAGTTCACTCATTTGTCGATTTAGGAATCAACAACTATTTGATTGGTTCGATGATTGTAAGCATTGCGCTGGGATTGGGTTTGTTGGCAACTCGCTTCAGTGAAATTAAATCTCCCAAAATCGACGCATCAAGTTTAAATCGTGAGTTATTGCTTTTGCTGAGCATGTTTGTTTTAGGTGCGGCGGCGCTGTTTACATTCGTTGGAATGTCGTCTCCAATTATTACAGGTCTGATAGGCAAAGCTTCACAAGTTGATATTTCATTCTATAATAAAGTCAATCTGCCCGTTGCAATCGCGATGGCACTTCTTCTTGGAATTACACCGTTTATGAGCTGGATGGAGGAAAAGAATTTAACTTTCTTAAAAAGATATTCGATGTCGTTTGTGCTAACGGCTCTCTCTTGCATAATTGCTTACGTTGCGGGAGTAACGTCGTTCACATTATTATTGTTTGTCGGTGCATCGACGTTCGGTCTGATTTCTAATGTGATAATAACATTTCGTCAATACCGCTCGGGTTGGCTGCATATCGGTGGACCACTTTCGCATATCGGAGTTGCGTTAATGCTGATTGGTATTGTTGGATCGGGCAGTTTTGATGAATCGAATCAATTAATTTTAAAACAAGGCGAGCCGCAAGCTGCGTTTGGATATAATTTTACATTCAAAGGAGTGCCGAATCCGGAAGCACTGAAACCGATAATGGAAATAGAAGTTTCGGATGGGAAGAGCTCATTTACCGCCAATCCAAAATTATATTTCAGTCAAATAAATCAGGCGGTGATGCGAGAACCGGACATCAAAGTACTACCTCTGAAGGATTTATATATCTCTCCACTTGAATTGAAAGCTGAAGAGCATCAACATCAGCATAATCCAATGATCGAAATTACAAAAGGTGAGACGAAAGAAATGTTGGGGTATAAGATCACTTTCACAAAGTTCGATGTTGGTCAACATGCTGAAATGGGTGCTATGTCTGTTGGTGCCATATTAGATATTATTTCAGATGGCAAAAAGCATCAGGTTGTACCTATGTTGACTTTCGGACAGAATAATGAACGTCGACCAATCCCCGCTGAACTACCAACATTGAAAGGTTATGTTGATATGGGAATGAAGCCGCACGTTACACTAAATGCTTTAAGTGTTGAAGAGAAAAAAATCTTATTAGAATTTCATGGCTTCACTCAACCGCACGAAGAACTGCAAGCTGCTCAGTCGCTTGTTGTCGATATCAGCATCAAACCATTGATGATGGTAGTGTGGACAGGTGTTGTGTTGATTCTCATTGGAATGCTTATCGCCTGGCGTAGGCGAACGATTCAAAAAGTGTAGTAAGAGTGTCCGTGTCTCCGGTGTGAGTGATTTTACCTTTGAGACACGGAGGACGCAGGGAAATTTTTCATCTCGGCTGGTAAAATATGTAGCCCTTAAAAAGTATCAAACTTGAATCGGTTCCCAACCTTCTTTTTGCAGTTTTGCAAATCAATCCTTAAAATCAACCCAATTTTCAACCTTTTCAATTAAAAATCTGTATTTATCGCTGGCATAATATTTGGTATTTATAAATACCAATTTCAAGTTATGAGATCAGAAATCATTCAAAATCAGGATACACCACTCTACCCAATAAGTACTGCCGCAAAGTTGCTCGGCATCTCAGTTCATACGCTCAGGATGTACGAGCGTGCTGGATTTATCCTGCCGTTCCAAAAAGAATCGAGTCATCGGCTTTACTCGCAGTCGGATATCGAGCGGTTGAAATGTATCCGCCGCGCGATCAACGAGGATAAAATTAGCATTGCAGGTATTCAGAGAATCCAAGCTTTAATGCCTTGCTGGGATGTCATAAAATGTTCACAGAAAGATCGTGAACATTGCGATGCGTTTAATAATCATGCTTATGCTTGCTGGATGTATAATCATAAAAAAAATATCTGTGAAAATCTCGATTGTAAGTCATGCCAGGTTTATAAAGAATTTTACGATTGTGCAAGAATCAAAAGCAAAATAATCGAGATAACGGAGAAACATGAATCCTCTCTCTAGAAGAAAATTTTTAAAAATATCCGGTGCTACTATTGCCGTTGCTGCTACGATAGGCACTGTAACTAAAGCGATTGAAAATGCAGGCGACACAAAAAGCAAAGGCATTCAAAAAATTCCTACCTTCTGCGATATCTGCTTCTGGAAATGTGGTGCGATAGCTTATGTTCGCGACGGCAAGTTATGGAAGATCGAAGGTAATCCACTCGATCCACTCAGCAGAGGTCGTTTGTGTCCGCGCGGCACGGGCGGTATCGGTGCGTATTACGATCCGGATAGATTACGCGCACCACTTATCAGAATGCAAGAGCGCGGTAAAGAAATGTGGAAAGAAGTAACTTGGGATGAAGCCCTTAGTTATATTGCCGATAAAATGCAGAAAATAAAATCGCAGTACGGACCTGAATCAATGTCAATGTTTAGTCACGGTATTGGTGGTAATTTCTTGAGGCATACATTGAAAGCATATGGGACCATAAATTTTGCAGCCCCATCGTTTGCACAATGCCGCGGACCGAGAGATGTTGGTTTTAAATTGACGTTTGGAGAAGATGTCAGCTCGCCTGAACGAACTGATATAAAAAATGCTCAGTGTCTTGTACTTATCGGAAGTCACCTCGGCGAGAATATGCACAACACGCAGGCACAGGAATTTGCCGAAACCGTTGGTAACGGTGCATCAATCATCGTCGTTGATCCGAGATATTCTGTTGCCGCAAGTAAAGCAAAATATTATCTGCCAATAAAACCCGGAACCGATCTTGCGTTCTTGCTCGCATGGATGAATGTTATTGTTTCAGAAAATCTGTATGATAAAGAATATGTCGAGAAGTACGGATTCGGATTTGAGCAGTTCAAGGCGGAGCTTTCAGCTTACACTCCTGAGTGGGCTTATCCGGAAACAGGCATCGAGCCAAAACTTATTCGTGCAACAGCCCGCGAAATGGCACGTTACAAACCGGCAACGCTAATTCATCCCGGCAGGCACGTTACATGGTACGGCGACGATGCACAGCGAAGCAGAGCAATCGCGCTGTTGAATGCATTGATGGGAAGCTGGGGAAGAAAAGGCGGATTCTATTATCCTGTCAGTATGGATATGCCCGGTTATCCTTATCCCGCTTATCCAACTCCTACGAAAGATAAAGTCGATAATCCCAATAAAAAATATCCATTCGCACATGAAGCAATCACAACAGGAATTCGTGAAGCGACTATCACAGGAAAACCTTATCCCGTTAAGGGCTGGATGGTTTATGCAACGAATCTTTTTCATGCGCTTCCCAACGAAAACGAGACAATAAATGCAATCCAGAACTTAGACTTACTTGTTGTAGTAGATGTGATTCCGAGCGAGATTGCCGGCTGGGCTGATGTTGTGCTTCCCGAATCGGTTTATCTTGAACGACATGATGATATAAACGTTGAATGGTTCCGCGAGCCGTTTGTTGCACTCCGACAACCTGTGGTTAAATCACCACATGATCAAAAACCGAATTGGTGGATCGCGAAAAAGCTTGCAGAGAAATTAGGTCTTGGTAATTATTATCCCTGGAAAGATATCGAAGAGTACATCAATCACCGCATGACTGCCGCGGGATTAAGTTTTGACGAGCTGAAAAAGAACGGTATCATACTCGGCGACAAGCAGCCGATTTACTTTGATGAAGGTGTACCGATAGAATTTTTCACTCCGTCAGGTAAGATCGAATTCTACTCGCTTCAGCTTCAACAAGCTGGATTTGATCCAGTTCCAAAATACAAACGTCCGACAATCGGACCGCCTGGTTCATTTAGATTGTTATACGGCAGGTCGCCCGTGCATTCATTCAGTCGAACACAAACCAATAGAATTCTCTCCGACATGATGTCTGAAAACGAAGTATGGATTAATGCCAATGTTGCTGAACGTTATGATTTAAAAAGCGGCGATTATGTTCGCTTAAAAAATCAGGATGGAGTAGTAAGTAATAAAATTAAAGTGAAAGCGACTGAAAGAATTCGTCCGGATTGTGTTTACATGGTACATGGTTTCGGTCATACAGCTAAGGGCTTGAAACATGCTTTCCTCAAGGGTGCAAGCGATGCACAACTGCTTACGCGTTATGAAACCGATCCGTTAATGGGAGGAACAGGCATGAACATGAACTTTGTAACAATCGAAGTGGAGGCATGATCATGGCACGGTTTGGAATGGTTATAGATACGAAAAAATGTGTCGGCTGTATGGATTGTGTTGTCGTATGCAAAACTGAAAACAATGTCCCTGAAGGATTCAACCGCGATTGGATAGTGCAGGATGTGAGAGGAAAAAATCCGCATCTGCAAATGGAAATTCGGAGTGAACGGTGCAACCATTGCGATAATCCTCCGTGTGTTTACTGCTGTCCGACGGGTGCAAGCCACGTGCACGATCTTGGTGGTGTTGTAATCGTTACGCATGATATGTGTATCGGGTGTAAAGCATGTATCGCTGCCTGTCCGTACGATGCTCGGTTCATTCATCCCGAGGGATACGCTGATAAATGTACGTTCTGCATTCATCGTGTCGAAAAAGGAATGGGTCCGGCGTGCGTTTCGGTTTGCCCAACGCATTGCATGTTTTGGGGCGCCCTTGATGATCCGAATAGTGAAGTGAGTAAACTTCTTGACTCAAGAAAACATCATGCGTTAATCCCAGAAGCAGGAACGAAGCCACAAATCTTTTATCTTGTGTGAGGTGATATGAACGAATATACAACAACACGTCATAACGAAATGATCGATCCATCACTCCACATTTGGGGATGGGAAATACCGGTCTATCTTTTTATCGGTGGATTGGTTGCAGGTATGATGATCATTACAGGATATTTTATCTTCAAGGGAAAATACAAAGATAAAGCATGCGTGTGCGGGGTACTTCCGTTGTTGGGAATGATAATTCTTAGCGCGGGTATGTTTGCATTGTTTCTCGACCTTGAACATAAGCTATACACCTGGAGATTATACACATCATTTAAGATCGCTTCTCCTATGTCGTGGGGTGCGTGGATTCTTATAGTTGTTTACCCGGCCATGGCTGCGAGCTTCTTTGTGAATGTGCCTGAATATTTCTCGAAGATATTTCCATGGATGGATAAGATTTCCGAAAAACTTCAGCAGCACAGATATTTGATTAAAAACATCGGTGTAATAAATATGTTGTTGGGTGGATTGCTTGGAATTTATACTGGGGTTCTTCTAAGTGCATTAGGTGCACGACCGTTATGGAACAGCTCGATGCTGTGGCTGCTCTTTTTGGTTTCGGGATTATCCTCAGCGGCTGCTTTTGTTCATATGGTTGCCGGCAGAGTGGATGAAAGAGAATTACTCGCTAAAGCCGATAATGGTTTTTTGATAATTGAAATATTTGTGATCGGTTTGTTTGTGATTGGGATGATTACATCTACGAAGGTTCACATACAATCCGCAATGTTATTATTAAGCGGTATCTACGCACCAGTGTTCTGGGTATTTGTTGTCGGACTTGGAATAGTGATTCCACTAATCATCCAATTATTAGCAGTGAATCATAAAATCAAACACACTCCAATTGCACCAATTATGGTAATTATAGGTGGACTGATTTTACGATTTGTCATCGTCGATGCGGGACAGTACTCACATTGGATAGATGCAGCATTTTAAACCCTCACCCCTAACCCTCTCCCCATTGGGAGAGGGGAACAGGTAGAGGGTAGAAATAACTTTTTTGAAAAACTTAGATAATAACGAAAGGTTAATTAAATGTTATCAACATCAAATGAAGTTCAACACGTTCCGAAGCCGTATTGGAATCCATATCTTTCCGGTATCGGCTTAGGACTTGTGCTTCTTTTATCTTACGTCATCATGGGGCGCGGACTTGGTGCATCGGGTGCATTCTCGTCGCTCGTAGCAACAGGTGTAAATGCTGTTGCACCAGAACATGCAAAGTCTAACGAGTTTTACGATGAATATCTTGCAGATACAACAAAAAGTCCACTCAAAGATTGGCTTGTATTTGAAGTCCTCGGGGTTTTTGCCGGTGGTTTTATCTCAGGTGCTCTTGCAGGCAGAATCAAGAAGACAGTTGAAAAAGGTCCACGTATTTCAGTGCGAGGCAGATTGATTTACGCTTTCATAGGCGGTTCGATAATGGGCATCGGAGCCAAACTTGCTCGCGGCTGCACAAGCGGTCAAGCACTAACAGGCGGTGCCGTACTCAATGTTGGAAGCTGGGCATTCATGCTCGCTGTGTTCGGTGGAGCTTACATGGTTGCTCACTTTTTTAGGAGACAATGGAAATGAACATACCATTTTTTAAATATGGATTATTCGGCGATGACGTCAGTTTAGTTGTAGCATTTATTATCGGAATCGGATTCGGATTTTTCTTAGAGCGTGCCGGCTTTGGCAACGGTCGGAAACTTGCCGCCCAATTCTACTTTAACGATCTCACGGTTTTCAAAGTAATGTTCACCGCGATCATTACAGCGATGGTCGGTATTTATTATTTATCTGTTATCGGCTGGATGGATTTATCGCTCGTATATATGAGTCCAACATACATCGTTCCTCAAACTATCGGTGGATTGATTCTTGGAATCGGATTTGTAATCGGGGGATATTGCCCCGGTACCTCATGCGTCTCAGCCGCAACAGGTAAAATTGACGGAATGGTTTACTTACTTGGAATTGTTGCCGGAATTTTTATCTTCGGTGAACTTTTCCCGCTTGTAAGTAATTTCTATAACTCTACACCGATGGGTCAAGTTACTCTATCACAATTGTTCAATATTCCGTATGGAATTTTAGTGTTTGCCGTAGTGCTGATGGCGATCTGTGGATTTGCCGCTGCTGAATGGGCAGAGAAAAAACTAGGTAACAAAATAGTGGAGCCATAATTATGAAAAACATTTTTCCAAAACTTTCAATGAATAAAAAACTTGCACTGATCGCATTCATCTTTGGTACTGTGGCAATCTTTGCAGGCAATCCGTATCAGGGAACCTCGTTTTCACTTGACGCAAAAGAATTGGCGGTGATTGTCGAGAC
>JACQYX010000370.1 GCA_016207985.1 Ignavibacteriales bacterium
AAACCGCCTGCTACATTTTTATGGCTTTATCCTGATTCGACGTTAGCGGAAGGCACAAGTAAACAACACATCCGCTGGTGGGGCGAAGACCCTGATGGAATAATCAAAGGATATCTTTTTGCGTTCGATACGGTCAAGTTTTATGATTCATCCGGAGTCGATACGATCCCGGTCGGCTGGCGATGGAAGAAATCGAATGATACAATTGTTACTTTTCCACTCTTGAAGAAACGACAAATCTTTTATGTTGCCGTCCGAGCTGTTGACAATACATTCCCGCATGAGATCGATGATAATGCTTTGATACACAATTGGAATTCGACGACATATTGGGATAAAAATGAGAATAATATATTTGACAGCGACGATATCGAGTTTCAATTCCAGACAAATTCATTCGATAGAACGGCAGCCACACTCGATATGCCCACGCTCAATCAGCCTCCATCGGTTACTTTTGCATTTAATCCTAATAACCCGACTGTAACGATGCAGCAGCCGGAAACAACATTCACTGTTGCAACTTTTGCATGGGAAGGAACCGATCCGGATGGTGATAAAACTATCGCACAATACGAAATTGCACTTAATGATACATCCGACTCTACGCGATGGTTCATAATCCCAAGTAATAAATTAATGATAACATTGGTTGTCCCACGTGAGCGAAGTTTAAACGTAGTGGGTGAAGTTGATGCTGATTTATACGTCGGCACTTACCTAACACAAAATAAATTACCCGGTGTGATAAAAGGTCTGAAGCTGGATTCTTTAAATATTTTTTATCTTCGCGCTAGAGATATCGCAGGTGACGCAAGCTCGATTATTGCGATGCCCGACATCGACCAGCCTTCATCCAAAGGGTGGTATGTAAAGAATCCCAGAGGCAAGTTACTCATTATCAATGATTTCCTTAATAATGTTTCCGGAAATCGAGTAGAAGTTCTATCGTTGTATCAGAAAATATTCCGCAATGGGATCGATGGTAAGTTCGCCGATTTTGAAGCCATCGACATTGCGCGGGGTTTGACGATTCAAAACAAGAAAGATAACATGGTCGGTGTCATGGTTCCACCATTTATCGATCCGGCATTTCTCTTTACACTACAATTATTCGATGTTGTCTTTTGGTATACCGATCAAAATCCCAGTCTCGGTGTAGCACAACTTCCTTTATTCTACTATGTTCGAGACGTATCACACCGTGGTAAAGTGATTTTCAGTACGATGTTCGAAAACTCAATAGATCCGCGCGGAGCACTTAAGGATTTTGCTCCGATCGACAGCTTATGTTCAATCGACTTGTTAACCACAGATCCTTACACGGGCACACGACTTCTTCCGGCATTCGGAGATAATAAAATTAAGCAAGAATATCTTGTGTTACCTGAACAGTCGAGCAGCTTCCCAGTGCTTAAATTCAACATAAAGACCGATCCAAATGCCGTTCATTCAGTTTATATGAGACCCATCTACCGGCGGGCAGATGCAAGATATATTTATCATATCCAAGAGGATGTACGTACCGCTCCCGTCCATTACACATATACACCGACTTTAGGAGAATTAAAAACCATTACAAGTATAAGTGGTTCAGCTACAACATGTGGTGTTAATGGACTTATCCTCAACTCTTTAGATGGAGGTAGTACTTGGATTAAGCAGAAGAGCGGCACCACGAATACATTGAATGCAACAAAATTCATTGATGCATTACATGGATGGATCGTAGGTGATATGGGAACCATTCTTCAAACTAACGACGGAGGTATCAGTTGGAATAATCAATCCGTTCTGACCTTCGAGAATTTGCTCGCGGTCGATTTTATCTCAGATACCTTTGGATGTGTTGTTGGAACAAAAGGAATTATCATTACAACTTCTAACGGTGGTGTTAAATGGGAATCTAAGCTGCTTAAAAGTAAAAGTCAAAAAACCCTTAGAGCTGTTCAATTTTATAATGAAAACACCGGTATAGCGGTTGGCGAGAATATTATTTGGAGAACATCTAATAGTGGAAATAATTGGGATTCCGTTTATGGAAGTAAAATTTTTAATTCAGTCCGATTTGTGAATGATAGTAAAATATTTGTAGTTGGAAATAGTGGAACACTCCTACAATCCACAGATTCTGGAATAACATGGACACTTAGATCAGGTCTATCTGGAGATTTGAGATCAATTTACTTTAATGATGAATTAAATGGATGGATTTGCGGTAAGTATGGTGGTCTTTATAAAACAGTCCATGGTGGTCAAACGTGGAACACTATTCCATCACCGGGAACAAATGTTACACAAAATCTCAATGCTGTTTCGTTTATTAATCCCAATGATGGTTGGAGCGTTGGGACAGGAGGTATCATCATACGAACTACGGATGGTGGAGTTAACTGGTACACCCAGCCTCAGGGGAATATTAACATCGGAGTAATTGATGGTACGAACAGTTTTGTATTCATCGGACTTCCATTACATCTATTGAATGGGGATGTAATATCTTTCGGGGATGGAACATATTTAGAAACATTCTTTAAGCATGTTCTGCTTGAGGAGTTCGGCTTATGATATCGAGGGAATTAAATACTATCGTTCGATTTGTAATGGTTTTTTTATTTGTGAATGCGTTTAATCTAACAATCGCTTGGACACAATCTTCAACAAAGGGAACGATAACAGGTAAGATTTCTGATGCGAAGACGAACGAACCGATGCCGAGTGCGAATGTGACGATAAAAGGGACGTACTACGGAGCAATCAGCGGTATTGACGGGATTTATAGAATTCAAAATGTTAATCCCGGATCGTACACAATCGAGGTTTCGCTACTTGGATACAAGAGCATGCAATACACCGGATTTAAAGTTATTGCCGGAGAGACATCGACGCTTGATGTAAAATTAGAGGAAACCGTTCTTAGTCTTGGGAAAGAGGTTGTAATCATCGGTGAGAAACCGTTGTTTAATATAGAAGAAACTCAAAGTACACGCTCGATAACGAGTGAAGATATAAAAGTTGCCGCCGTTCAAACGGTAAAAGATGTTGTCTCGATGCAAGCCGGTGTTGTTCAATCGGATAATGAGATACATATACGGGGCGGACGTACATACGAAAACTCTTATTTGCTTGATGGAATTTCTGTGCAAGATGCTTTAGGTGGAACAGGTTTCGGTCTTCAACTAAGTCCCTCTGCGATCCAGGAAGTTGAAGTGATCACAGGTGGATATAATGCAGAGTATGGTCAAGCCACTTCAGGAGTCGTGAATATAACGACGAAAGAAGGTTCTGTTAAATATTCCGGCTCTGCGGGATATAAACGAGATCATTTTGGATTCAACGACGACTCACGCTCGAATTTTAATACGGACATTTATGAAATGAGTCTGAGCGGTCCTGAGCCAATTACTACTCATCTTTTGCCGGTTCTTGGGCAGAGTATTCCTGGCAGTGTTAGTTTCTTTGGAACATTTTACGGGAACTTCTCCGATGGTTACACTCGTTGGGTCGAAAGAATCGTGAATGGAAAACCTGTTGGTTACGATGTCCGTGTACCGAACCAGTTATATTCATCTTTGTTTAATGGCAGTACTTACCTCGCACCACGACGGAGTAATAATTGGTCATGGCTGACAAAACTTACGTGGAAGCCTTCGTCGATCATCAAACTCTCCTATGCTTATTCGAGCTCGATCGTTATTGATCAAAATTCACAAACCGTTCAGGCAACATTGGAACGCGTAGAGCCAAATCCCGGTTATCAATTCGAGTTTCAAGACATACCCGATAGCTCGAATACTTTCACTCAAAGGAATATTCAACATTCCCTCGCATTCACACACACACTTAGTTCCAAGATGTTCTATGAGGTCAAGTTTAGTCGATATACAGCTCATGTTCGAGGAGATGCGAATGGAAAATCGTATGAATACTATAATGAGCCAAAAGATATAATCACATTGCCTATCTCGTATTACAATCTGGATCGTGATACGATAGGAGTGATACCGGGTGATGGATTTTATGATATTGGTAATCCGACCAAGTGGCGCGATCACTATTTGAGTGAATACACGATAAAGGGTGATCTTACGAATCATTTCACCGAGAAGCATAAATTTAAAACAGGCATAGAGATGCGTTTCCAAAACATGCAAATGATCGATCTCGTTGCTCCGTGGTATAAGCCTCTCGGTATAAATTATGACATCTACGAAGTAAGTCCTGCACAGGGGGCATTGTACGCTCAGGATAATATTGTCTTGAAAGGGATGATATTGAACTTCGGCTTGCGATTCGATTACTGGTTCCCCGGCAAGTTTGTCGATGAAACATTAGAGCTGCCGTCCGACTCGATAAATGTGTTACCACAGATTCAAGAAGCGTACTTCGATGAAACGTTCAACTTTTTCGGGCGACGGTGGAAAGCCAGAATCAGTCCACGACTTGGAATATCGCACCCGGTCTCAGATAATCAAACGTTATTTTTCTCTTATGGACATTTTTCCAAATTACCAAGACCGCAGTTCGTTTACTCAAAATTAGCAAAAACAAGTGCGAAATCTACATTTCAAACAATCGGTAATCCGAATTTGAATCCTGAAACAACAGTCTCGTATGAATTAGGAGTACGAAATCAACTGAGTGAAAGTTATGTCCTAACTGTAACCGCATATTACAAAGATATTTTTGATTACATTACTGCCCGCTCAGTTCGGGTATTGACATCAAGATTTTCAAGCGGTTCATACACAACTTACATCAACCAGGATTATAGCAGGGTCCGTGGGTTGGAATTAGAGTTCAAAGGAAGGTACAGCGATTGGTTAAGGGGAACATTTTCTGGCTCTTATTCTATCGCTACAGGGAAAAGCTCTGCGGCTGACGAAGCGGTATACAATCTTCAGCTTGGACTTGAAGAGAATATCAAGGAAGTTCCAATGATCTTTGATCGACCGTGGCAGTTCAGTTTGAATCTAAATGTAAATTGCAAGAAAGATCAACCTTTCTTCGGTTTTGGAAAAGGAATCTTGGATGATTATAATCTTTTCCTGAGGTTTTTCTATCAATCAGGGAAACGATACACAAAACAGCTTCTCTATGGCTACGATCCAAACATGTTATCGACATACTTTATCGATACACTCGGACGACCGTTATATATTCCAGATTATAAGAATCCTTATTCCGAGATCGCAGATGATTGGTTTTTTATTGATTTAAATTTTGAAAAATATTTCGATATCGGAATTGGAAAGCTCGCAATCGGACTTGAGATTCAGAATTTGTTGAACAATCAAAATTCTCAAATCATCAATCCGATCACAGGTCATGCATACGAATATGGGGATCGCACAGTTCAATCTGTTAATGATACACAATATCCCGATTTATCGTATCCGGTGTCGCCGTATCCCTACAACCCGGCACGATACTCAACTCCACGAACTTATCGACTTGGGATAGAATTCAGATTTTAATTATGGAACGATTTCGACAAATTGAATTTATTCTTCTAACGTTTGTATTTACTACTTTCGCTCACAGTCAATTGATCCCGAATCTTGGCGGGCAGCGCGCCGGGATATCGGCTTTTCAATTTTTAAAGATTGGCGTCGGTGCTCGCGGTGTCGGGATGGGAGAAACCTTCGTTGCAGTCGCGAATGATGTTTCTGCTTTATATTGGAATCCTGCCGGTCTAACTCAGTTTTCTGAGAATCAATTCATTTTTGCACATACTGAATATGTTGTAGACCTAAAGCATGAATTTTTTGGAACGGTATACCATCTTTCTCCAAGCGACGCTATTGGAGCTTCGATGACTTCGCTTTATACCGATCCGATGGAAATTACGACCGAGACTCAGCCGTTCGGTACGGGGAGATATTTTAAATTCGGTGATCTTGCACTTGGATTATCTTACAGTCGCAAGATGACGGATCAGTTCAGCTTCGGAGTTACGATCCGATATGTTGAAGAAACACTCGTCATGATTAAAATGCGCGGAACAATGGTCGACTTAGGGACTTACTATTGGACAGGACTTGGCTCAGCCCGGTTTGCAGTCGTCATCTCGAATTTTGGCGGTGATGTCTCACCTTCAGGTGAAGTAACGTTATACGATGGTACGAAGGTCGGATCGTTCCAATCATTTTCACCACCGACACAGTTCAAGATCGGTTTCGCGATGGAAGAGATAATTCCAGTTCCAACGATCTGACGCTGGGTATCGGTGTTTCGGCGCCTGTACTAACGGGTACTGTTGATGTCGATTATGCTTATGCGAACTTCAATTTACTCGGTAGTGTCCATAGAATATCGGTAAACATATCTTATTAACATGAAAAACTGGCTTATAAAATATAATTATATATTACTCGGTTTGTTTTTAATATTTGCCGGATGCGAAACGAAGATCACTCCACCAGACGAAGGTCAGCAATCGACTACTGTTGGAGATACGAGTTATGTTGAGATATTCCCGCCCTGGGGATTACCTGGTGGACCGAGAGCGATCCTCATCGGTAACGATCAGCTTATCTACGTTGCAGATTATGAAAACAATAAAGTGTACATGATGGATGCAAGTGGAACGATTCTGAAAAGTAGAACCGTTCCACATCCGATCTCGCTTGCACAGAATTCGAAATTAGACTTGTACGTCGGAGCTGAAACTATCGCACCGAACGGTGTGGATACTATCGGTGCTATTTACCGTATCTCGCTCGTTAGATGGGATACGACATATGTTTCCGGAATTCAAATCGATACTTTACTCAGCGATACCACTTATATATTGAGGGATACTTCTTATTTCTATTATCATGATCTCGAAATTGCTCACATACGAAATGTGTATCAGGAACCTGCACGTCCTCAGCGTAGATTTCCCGGAATCGGTATTTTACCGGGGAATGGCTTTCTTGTTGCCCGCACAGGAAATGATAACAGCAGTTTCGTTGATCCTGATGCACGAGTTCTTAAGTTTAATAATCAAGATATTCTTGAAACTCCGTTGGGCGATCTCGTTACTCGTTCTACCGGCGGTACGGCGATAACAGACATAAGAGACCTTACGGGTATAATGATATTTCCTTCAAGCAGCGATTTTATCTTAACACAAAACAGCAGCCAAGATGCATATGGGGCGATATGGATGGTATATTATGAATCTGTTGATTTCCGCGGCTGGCTTCCTAAATTCGATCCGTCCAGAACCGATCAGAGAGGAATCGATTTTGTGAAACCAAATCGTTTCATTAATGCCACGGCGGCAGCATACGATAAAAGGCGAAGGGAAATATTTATCGTTGATTCGGAATTAGATAGTGTGGTTAAGTTCAATCGAAACGGTCAATTCAGATCGGAATCTTTTGGTAAATTGAAAACTTCATCGGAGCGATTACCCGGATTAAATAATCCCCACGGTATCGCATACTCTAACGACTGTACTCTATACATAGCCGATACAGGAAACAAAGTTATACGTCGATTCAGATTATCAACACAAACTCAATGTAATTAATAACATTAACTGGGTAATCTCATGAGAACATCGATAATTTCAATCTTGGTGCTCTTCCTCTTTCTGACTGCGATTTCACAAGAAGAAAACATGATCGTTCCCGCTTACTCTATCGTTGGCTGGGATTCTGTGACGGGTGATCTTGGAGTTGCTGTTGTGTCAAAATTTCTGAGCGTAGGTTCGATAGTACCTTATGCGAAAGCTGGTGTCGGTGCGATTGTAACCCAAAATATTCCTAACCCAGAGCACGGCATCTATGGTCTTAAAATGCTCGAAGAAGGAATGAACGCACTGGCAGTCGTCGAGAAATTAATTCAAAACGAGAGTGCGTATCAGAGGCAGCTTGGAATAATTGACGCAAGCGGTAATGTGTATGCTTATACAGGGAGTGGTTGTGAGCAGTACGCCGGGCATTCATTCGGAAGAGGATACTCCGTCCAGGGCACTCGACTTGCAAACATGACAGTAATAAAAGCGATGGCGATGACATTCGAAATGACTCAGGGCGATC
>JACQYX010000371.1 GCA_016207985.1 Ignavibacteriales bacterium
CCGACCGATACGTAGCGATACACCGGTTTGTCGCATATCCCAAGTATATCGCTGCCGTGAATCGAATAAACTGAATCCGAGCGTCGTTGGTCTATCTAATAACCATGGTTCTGTGAAGCTAAGGGAGAAAGTCCTAAATCTTGCACCTTCACCGAATTGCCAGTCGAAGCTCAGAATTTGTCCTCCACCGCCACCGATTGGGTCAGAAATTGCAAAGTTGTTAATCGTAAATCCTAATGCACCTGTGACACCGTATGCACCACTGTATCCGACAGATGCATTGACGTTATCGTTCGATTTTTCTTCGACTTCATAAATTATATCGACCGTCTGTTCATCGACCATGCGAGTGTCGGGGCGCAGTTTTTCTTGATTGAAGTAATTTAATTGGGCAAGCTGGCGAAGACTCCGTATGATAAGTGCTCTGCTAAAATAATCACCCGGACGGGTGTATAATTCTCGTCGTATTACGTTTTCTTTCGTTTTTCTGTTTCCTTTTATCTCAACCTGTCCGATTCGGAATTGATTCCGCTCATAGATATGGATTGTAATATCGAGACTATCATTACCTATCCTACGGATTTCGGGATCCAGATTGAAACGCAAATAACCCTCGTCGAGGTAGAGAGATGCAACATCGGTTTGATCTTCGTTCCCTCTGAGGTTCTTCTCAAATTTATCTTCGTCAAAAACCATTCCGCGTGAAAAACCCAATCGCTCTGTCAAAGTTTCGGATTTGTAAATTGTATTCCCTTCCCATGTTATGTTCCGGACTTTGTATTCTTCACCCTCATGAAGATTAATCAGGATGAATAACTTTTCTCGGTCATCGCCGTACCAAATCGAATCCGATAGTATCTCTGCATCGAGGTATCCATTCTTTTTATAGAACTTCACCAGGCGTTGTTTATCATCCTCGTATTTCTTTTTTTCGAATTTTGGCGATGAGAGAATGAAATGATACCATTTTTTTTCGTCAGTATCTTCAAATTCTCCCTTCAAATCGCCATCGTCGAATGCTTTATTCCCTGTGAAGTTTATTTTACTGATCGTAATTCGTGGACCCTCATCTACGTTCAGTTTAAGGACGACTTTGTTCGATTTGTTCGTATCCTCAATTATCGTTTCAGGAATTATTTCGGCAAGGAAATGTCCCTCTTCTTCATGGAGAAGTTTTATAATGTTGATCGCTCGACGAATATCGTCGGGTGTTAAAATTTGTCCTTTAACAAGTGTTATTTTCTTTGTGACATCATCTTCGTCAACCTCGTCCAATCCGATATATTCAATTCTTTCGAGCCGTGGATACTCTTTTACTTTGATGAGAAGATAAACACCGTTTTCAATTTTATTTTCGATAAGTATTTGAATGTCGGAAAAAATTCTTAGTGCCCATAATTTTTGAATAGCTTGTCGGATTTCATCGCCAGGGAGAGTAATTTCATCTCCTAACTTCAAGCCCGAATTGCCAATTATGGCAGCACTCTCGGTTCCGGTTTGAGGACTGTTCCCCTCAACAGAGATTCCGAGGATACGGTACTTTTCAACTTTTGGTTGTTGACCGTACGCGGATTGAATTATTAAAATAATGCTCGTTAAAATTGCAAGGAGAATGATTAGTTTACGCAAAGTATTATAATCCTGAGACGTGTCTGATAAATCGTTTAGTGTAACTCGTTTTTTGTTTTGTTTGTTGAATTTGTTCGCTGACCATGCCGAAGCGGCGCTCTCTTTTTTGATAATCGGAGATCGCTTCATATAAATATTTTCGTCGGAACTCGGGCCAATAAACCGGGCTGATATAAATTTCTGAATAAGCGAGCTGCCAGAGCAAGAAATTGCTGATGCGGAATTCACCGCTTGTCCGGATTAGAAGATCGGGGTCGGGTACGTTTTTAGTCGAGAGATATTGTGATATCACCTCCTCTGAAATGTATTCAGTTTTAATTTTACCCCGATGAACATCATCAGCTAACCGTTTGATCGCTTCGGTCAAATCCCATCGACCGCTGTAACTCAGTGCGAGGTATAAATGGAGACCGGTGTTATCTTTGGTTTTCTCGATTGCATCGAATAACTCATCCTGCACTTCTTGAGGAAGCGTTTCGATGTCGCCGATTGTATGAACGCGAACGTTATTCCGATGGAGTTTGTCGGTTTCATCTCGGAGCGCCCGCATGAGTAACCTCATTAACATCGATATTTCTTCTTTCGGTCGCTTCCAGTTTTCTGTAGAGAATGCATATAGCGTTAGATATTTAACTCCAAGTTGTCCACATACCTCTACGATATCTCTCACTGATTCAACACCTTCTTTATGTCCGGCGATTCGAGGCAGGTTACGTTTCTTTGCCCATCGTCCGTTTCCATCCATTATTACGGCAATATGAACGGGGATGATGCCGCTTTGTTTCAATTTATCTTGGATTTTATTGTCCTCAGAAGGTGAAATCTTCGTCCGACCGGAAATCACACTCAAAATTTCCTCTGGAATCAATAGAAATATTGTGAATTGTATTAAAAGTTAACGCATTTTGAATAGAAAGTCAAGAAAACGAATTTGCTGTTTTAATTTCGAAGATTCAGTCTAATTGAGTTTCCCTCTAAAAAAAGATATATTGATTGAAGATTTTAAAAAATTTATCACTCAATCTACATAAAATAATTCAAGGAATCTTAAAGATGGGAATGCCAAACATGCAAGGGATGTTGAAACAAGTCCAAAAGATGCAAGAGAAAATGGCACGAGTTCAGGCAGAGCTTGAAAATAAATCGGTTACTGCCGAATCTGGCGGCGGTATGGTAAAGGTAACGGTTAATGGAAAACAGCAGATGACGAGAATACAAATAGAGAAGGAAGTTATCAACCCTAACGATGTTGAAATGTTGGAAGACCTAATCGTCGCTGCCGTGAATAAAGCGCTGGATGAATCGCAAAAGATGGCTCAGGAAGAGATGCGAAAGGCGACTGCCGGTATGATGCCGAATATTCCCGGACTAAATATTCCAGGGATGTAAATCGTTATGCGATTGTTTTTTAGGTGGTCGATTAAATCGTGACAATATTTTAAATTCAATAAACATAAAATGCTTTACATTTCTGATTCTCTCAATCAGCTCATAGAAGAATTTTCTCAGCTTCCCGGGATAGGGCGGAAATCGGCCCAGCGTCTTGCGATGTACATCTTGAAACTACCAAAGGATGATGTTACCAAAATCGCACAAGCCCTGGTGAACGTTAAAGAGAAAATGAAGTATTGTTCCACTTGTTGGAATTTTACTGAAACCGACCCTTGTGCAATTTGTAATAGCCCTAAACGAGAAACAAGCATGATTTGTGTTGTTGAAGAACCGAACGATGTACTTGCACTCGAAAAAACGAATGAGTATAGAGGATCGTATCATGTACTTGGCGGCTCACTCTCTCCACTCGAGGGAATTGGATCCGATGATTTAAAAGTGAAAGAACTGCTCATTAGAATAAAACCCGGTGTTGAAGAGATAATTCTTGCCCTTAATCCG
>JACQYX010000365.1 GCA_016207985.1 Ignavibacteriales bacterium
ATTTTTCAAGACTCGTATCCATGTATCTGCTAAAGTTGAAGGTTCGTTGGGTGGAACTAGATATCCATTTGTTCCATTCAAGATCATTTCATTTGCTCCACCAATATCTGTCAACACACACGGTAAACCACATGCCATAGCTTCTAACGCTGCAATAGAAAAAGTTTCGACTGAGACAGAAGAGAGTGTAAATATATTCGATATCCAGTAAAAAGGACGAACATCTTCATGCTTACCACAAAATCTTACATAATCTGCTAATTTATATTTCTCTGTAAATTTCTTAATCCTATTTTCAATATCAGGGTTCCCTCCTCCAATAAATAATAAGTATGGCTTTAAATTATAATTATTGTGAATTAATTTAAGCGCTTTGATTGAATCTTCGTGTTTCTTCTCTTTTCGAAAAGCAGCAATTTGCAGAATAACGAAAGCATCTTCAGGGATTTGTAATTCCTCACGGAATTGCTTACTATCAAAATCCTTACAAGGGAATGTAAAACGATTTGTATCCACCCCATTATAAATCGTATCGAATTTTCGTAAAGGTATCATATATAATTTCGACAAATAATCAGCTTGATTCTTACAAATTGTTATAAGCTTTACATAATGAGTTAATATCTTCGAATATATAATACCTTGAAGGTACTCTTTTAATGACCTTGGTTTCGTCGAATGTACCGAGATAAACACATTGAATGGCTTACCACTTCTATCTATTGCATATTTTAAAAAGAAAAACGGGAAATAATTTATTACGAACGCACAATCAATTTTATTTGCCTTAATTATTGTTGTTAATCTGCCAATGATACTTAAATCATATTTCCATTTTCTTTTCAATTCAATAACATGAATATCTGGGTCCAATTTCCTTAGTGCATCATCACCCGCACCAAGGGAAATCACGATCGCTCTGATTTTATTTTTACATTTATTTAACAGATTTATTAAAAATGTCTCAGCCCCACCGATTGGAAAACCGGGTGTCATAAATAATATTGTTTTTTGATGACTATTCATTTAAATAAATAATTTGATAATATTGACCGATAATATTCATAATGGAATAATTTCTTTATCCTCCCGACAGCATTTTCTTTTAAGCATCAATATATTAATTTTAAAAATATTATAGAACCACCATTATCAATTAATCAGTTATTCATCACAAATCCTATTATTTCGGCTGTACCACTCAACAAATTCTTGCAAACCTTTTTCTATCGGATAACTTGGTTTATATCCAATAATCTTACAAGCTTTCTTTATATCAGCATAAGTTATCAATACATCACCGGGCTGCATGGGCTCAAATCGTATGTGAGCTTTACGCTCGGTTGTTTTTTCAATTATAGATATCAAGTCCATCAACGAAATCGTTCTGGATTCTCCGAGGTTGATGATTTCATATCCCTGTAGTGTAGACAATGAGCTTATCAAGCCATCAACGATATCGTTAATGAAAGTATAATCTCGTTTCGATGAGCCATCGCCATATAAAATAATTTGATCCCCATTGAAGATCTTTTTTACAAATTGATGGATTGCCATCTCGGGCCTCTGACGTGGTCCATACACTGTGAAGAGTCTCAAACAAAAAATATTAAATCCATAAAGATGGTGATATGTATGACATAACAATTCACATGCTTTCTTGCTCGCAGCATATGGAGAAATAGGATTATCCACCGAATCGGTTTCTGTAAATGGGATTTTTTGTTGATTACCATAAACCGATGAAGACGAAGCAAAAAGCATTTTTGAAACTTTATTTTTCCGCATTGCTTCAAGCAGGCGGAGTGTGCCTATGACATTTACATCATAGTAAAGTTCGGGCTGTAGCAAAGACGGACGGACACCTGCTCGTGCTGCAAGGTGAACGACCGTCTCGATAGAAAAATACGAAAAACATTTTCCCAGCGCTCCTATATCTCGTATGTCACCCTCGACTAGGTGGAAGTTCTCTGACCGAAGTGCATTTTCAATGTTAGCACGCTTTATCCTCACATCGTAATAATTATCAAAGTTATCAATACATACAACTTGATGTCCCAACACTATCAATCGGTCGATAATATGGGATCCAATGAATCCAGCGCCACCAGTTACTAAAATGTTCATCAATTTCCTTTTTCATTAATACATTTACGATACAATTCTATATACTTAGCTACCATTGTATCAAGACTAAACAGATCAACAACCCTTTGCTTTCCCTTTCGCCCCATCTCAAGTCCTCTGTCGGGCCTCGATAAGATTTCCATGATTCTATTCGTCAGAATATTTGGATCCTTAGGGGGGATGATGAATCCAGTTTTACCATCAACAATTATTTCCTTCGTGCCGCCGGAATCCGTCGCGATCACCGGTTTGCCTAATGCCATGTATTCAAGAATCGAATTCGAGATTCCCTCTTCATGAACTTCAACATTGGTGGTCAAGATTCCCACATCAAAAATATTAATTATAGGTTCTCCATCCGATTGTAAACCGAGAAACTTTATGTTCTCCCTGAACCGTGCATCAACCATTGATTTACACTTTTTCAACAACACACCATCTCCGACTGCAAGGAATGTTACATCATCCCTTTGTATCAAGATATCTTGCGCAGATGTTATAAAACTTTCATAATCTTTTCGATCGGTGAAGCTCGCAACCATTCCAACGACTTTCGGCGTTAGAACATTAAATTTCTTTCTGATGATATCACGGTCACTCAAATTTGTTATTCTTTTCGGATCAAAGCCATTATAGATACAAACACTTTTCTTTTCAGGTGCTTTATATGCTTTCAAACCTGCAAGTGAATTTGCAACGATTACATCTGAAAGTGGAAAAGTAATTTTCGAACGTATCCAGCCACGCTCAAAGATATTATTTCTGTAAGATGAATCCGTTATCATACCGTTGATTAATTTGATACCGAGGATTTGAGCAACGGGTGCAGCGTACATTGAAGTCATCGAATCCCATGTATGGATAATATCGGGTTTGATATTATTACATAGTTTAAAAAGATGACGGAGTATCAGTAGGTCCTTCTTTGAGCGACGTACTAAAAAATGAATCTTAATCCCCAGATCATAGATTTCATCATATTGAATATCACGAGACATCAAAGCTATTTCCACATCCATGATCCTGAACGCGATGATATACTTCAACAGCTCCATTAAGCGCCGCTCTTTTCCACCGCGATAAAGTCCATCTACGAAATACAAAATTTTCATGCGATCACATCATTCATTATAAACATAACTTACAAAAAATATATTTTTCACAATATCAAAAAGAATCATCATCAGCTATCCAACGGGGATCAATCTCCGGCTCCATTTCAGGTTGTTTTAAATCGGGGATTTTCAACATATCCATTAATATAAGGTACTGAAGCCAATAATGACCCTCATGCCAATTCATTTGTTCATCCCAATGACCCGGACAAATCCATACACCCCAATCAGGTCGTGTGTAAGATATTTCACTGATAAGCGGCTGTCCCGACTGATCAAAGAGGAAATCGAACGTCATACTATAAAAACCAAATCTCTTGGAGATATCAAAAGCTATCTGTACACACCGACGATCGACTTTAGCCGGCTTCAACGTGTACCTACCGCTTCCTGATGCCCTAAAATCATTCTTCCTCACGTACCTTATCAGTGGGAATGCCCTCCTTCCAATAACGTG
>JACQYX010000366.1 GCA_016207985.1 Ignavibacteriales bacterium
CTAGAAAGTTTGAGCTGCTCGATACCCAATTTCTTACTCCCCACCTCTCCCGCCTCGGGGCTGTTGAGATTCCTAGACAAACTTATCTAAACTTGCTTAAAAAAGCAGTTCATAAGCGGCGATATTTTGTGGATTGAATTCTAAAAGAAATGTTCCTATATTCAGACGTGGAAAACAATAGCACAATAACCTTATCGAAGAAGTTTGAGTTTATTGAAGATCGTTTATGATGGGGCAAACAATATCTCGTCAACCCTCACCCTGTAATCCCTCTCCCCAATTGGGAGAGGGATGTCGCTCCGCAGGTGTGACAGGGAGAGGGTCACTTAGGAGACATGTACAATGATAGGGAAAACAATATCTCAATATAAAATCCTGGAGAAGATTGGCGAGGGAGGAGTCGCTTTATACTATTGAAGAAACCAAATAATGAATCAACAAAGGCGAAAAATGTTTAAAAAGGTAATTAGCGTATTGTTCTTATTGGTATGTTTTATCTCAACCACTTGTTCACAACAATCGAATAGCTGGCTGATAGAAATCCGTTCTGTTTTAATGAAGCAGCAAGATGCATGGAATAAAGGCGACATTGAAGGTTATATGGAAGGATACTGGAAATCGGATAGTTTGCTTTTCACAAGCGGTGGAAACATTCAACGCGGGTGGAATGCGACTTATGAAAAATATAAGAAGAGCTACGATACAAAAGCGAAGATGGGGAAATTGGATTTCTCAAAACTTGAGATTATCTTATTATCGGAAGAATCTGCATGGATATTTGGATATTGGGAGTTGAAACGTGAGAAAGACAATCCCAAAGGAGTTTTTACACTGATACTTAAAAAGTTTAAAGATGACTGGAAAGTTATCCACGACCATACGTCAATGCAATCCGCCACAGGCGGATCAAAATGAAAAATTCAAAAATAGCTTTATGAATGAATCCTGAATCATTAATCTTACATATTAATTCGCAATGAACACAACCACAATTTATGAAACTCACTTTCCTTCGCTCAAGTTCTTAAAACGCGGAAAGGTTCGCGACATATACGATCTTGGTGAACATTTACTCATCGTTGCAACCGACCGGCTTTCTGCATTTGATGTGGTGATGCCGCAGCCGATTCCCGATAAGGGAAAAGTATTGACACAAATTTCGAATTACTGGTTCGAGGTTGTCAAGGGTATTATTCCGAATCATATCGTTACTTCGGATGTAGATAAATTTCCCAAGGAATGTCGGTCATACACAGAACAACTTCGAGGCAGAAGTATTATCGTTAAGAAAGCCAAACCGTTACCGGTCGAGTGCATTGTTCGTGGCTACATCTCCGGCTCTGGGTGGAATGATTACAAGCAAACTAAATCAATTTGCGGAATCAAATTACCCGGCGGATTAGTTGAATCATCAAAACTACCCGAGCCAATTTTCACACCATCCACCAAAGCATATGTTGGTCATGACGAAAACATATCATTCGAAAAAGCCGTATTAATTTTAGGAAAGGAGACTGCTGAGAAAGTCAGGGAATACACACTTGCAATTTATAATCGTGCATCGCAGATTGCAGAGACGAAAGGCATCATCATCGCCGATACGAAGATGGAATTCGGAGTATACGATGGAGAGCTAATCATCGTCGATGAATTGTTAACACCCGATTCATCCCGCTTTTGGCCCAAATCAAAATATCAACCCGGATACGCTCAGGAGAGTTTCGATAAACAGTACGTCCGCGATTATCTGCTCTCAATTAATTTCAACAAAAAACCGCCGGGACCGATGATGCTGGATTCTGTTATTCAAAAGACTTCAGAGCTGTATAGGGAAGCATTAAAGAAGTTGACGGGGAAAGAAGTGGAATGAGCATTTTCGGAAGTTGTGAAGTTTAGAAGTTATGAAGATCAGTGTAAAGGTGAAACCAAATGCTCGCAAGAATGAGATCAAGCAAAGCAATGCAACAAATTTCGTTGTAAGTGTGACAGTACCTCCTGTTGAAGGCAAGGCAAACGAGAAACTCATAGAAGTTCTAGCGGATTATTTTGGAAAACCGAAGAGAAGTATTACTATTCTTCGTGGGATTGGCGGGAAAATGAAGATTGTTGAGATTCTTTAATGATTATCACTTGTCATTAGTCAATGGTTATTTTTATCTCATTACTAATGACTAATGACAAAGAACCAATGACTACATCTTGCAACCCTTCCTCGCTTTTCTTACATTATCACATCGCATATGAAAATAGTCGATCTCAAAGGACTTACGTTAAAGGAACTCGAAGACTTTGCCCTCTCCATCAGCGAGAAAAAATTCCGAGGCAAGCAGCTTTTTGATTGGCTGTACAACAAAGAAGTTGCCTCTTTTACCGAGATGAGCTCTCTTGCAAAATCACTTAGAGATAAATTGGCGGGAATTTATAGGATTGAATCGATTCAGATGGTCGATGTTCAAGAATCAGCAGATGGTACAAAGAAATTTCTTTTCGAGCTTTTGGATGGTAAACGAATCGAAAGCGTGCTTATTCCTCCACGCACCGCGTTTGTAAATCCTCAAGCAAGAGAAGATGAGGAGCAAAAGCGGCTTACACTTTGTCTCTCTACACAAGTCGGCTGCCCGCTTGATTGCAAGTTCTGCGCAACCGGCACGATGGGATTTCTACGAAACCTTACTACTGGTGAAATAATTGACCAAGTATTACTAGTGAAAAGATATATCAACAAGAGAATCACTAATCTCGTCTATATGGGCATGGGTGAGCCGCTCTTGAATTACGATAACGTAATGAAATCCATCGAGATAATTACAACCGGAATGGGTATCGCAGCGAGGCGAATTACTGTCTCGACAGTTGGCTTAGTTCCGCAAATCCGCAGGATTGCAAATGAGAAACGTAAAATGAAGTTAGCAATTTCACTTCACTCGCTCGATGATAAGATTCGTTCTGCTTTAATGCCTATCGCTAAAAAGTATAAACTTGTTGGACTGCTCGATGCAGTAGATTATTATTTTCGTAAAACAAAGCTCCGACCGACATTCGAATATATTCTATTTGACGGTGTAAATGATCGAGATGACGATATTCAATCTCTTATCAAGCTTTCTAAAAGAATACCATGTAAAGTAAATATCATTCCGTTTCATAATATTCATTTTACCGATTCAATTGAGAGAGCCGGCGAATTACATCCGACACCATCCATCAAGATGGAGGAGTTCGCACAACGACTTCGTGAAGCACACATCACCCTCTTTATTCGCAGCAGTGCAGGTGAAGATATTGATGCGGCATGTGGTCAGCTTGCAGTAAAAACAAATAAGAAACACAGAATCTCCATTAATCCATCCGCCTCAGGCGGGATCCAACACTCCACATCGGAGGTTGTATGAAATACTTAATCCACATTATTATTTTATTATCGTGTACTACAACATTAATAGCACAGAACCCTCAAGAACATTTTGCCCGTGATCGCACCTACGACGTTCTGCATTACAAATTAAACATCACCATTGATTTAAAAGAAAAAATGTGCGATGGCGACGTCAGTATCAGATTTCTTCCACTCCGCCCAGACTTCGAAGAAATGTATCTGGATGCCGCTGAAATGGATATCAAGAACATTCGTTTAGGAATGAAACGCTTGGAATACGAGCATAGTAAGGATACGCTCATTGTTGCAATGGATAAACCGTACGGTTTAGACGATACTTTGAATCTTACAATTTCTTATTCAGTTCAATCTCCCCAAAAAGGTTTGTATTTCATTACTCCCGACAGCGGTTGTCCGAACAAGCAATATCAAGTTTGGTCGCAAGGTGCGGCAGAAGATAATCACTATTGGTTCCCATGTTACGATTTTCCAAACGACAGAGCAACAAGTGAGATGATCGTGAAAGTTGATGAAAAATATACAGCAATCAGCAACGGCGAACTTATCGAAGTTAAAAACGATAAGAACAAGAAAACCGCAACATATCACTGGTACGAAGGAAAGTCGCACGTTTCATATCTAATATCCCTCATTGTTGGTGAATATATCGAAATCAAAGATTCAACCGATTCTTTGCCTATCAGCAATTATGTTTATAAACATCAGCAAGCCGATGCTATGAGATCGTTTGGTAAGACGCCTAAGATGATTGATTTCTTTTCAAAAAAGATTGGTTACCCTTATCCGTGGGAAAAATTTGGACAGGCGGTAGTCTCCGATTTCATTTTTGGTGGAATGGAAAATGTCAGTCTTGTAACACTCACCGATAACACGATTCATGATTCACGGGCACATCTCGATTACACGAGCGATGGTTTAGTTGCACACGAGCTTGCTCACCAGTGGTTCGGCGATCTGATTGCTTTCAAAGACTGGTCGCAGGCATGGTTGAGTGAG
>JACQYX010000367.1 GCA_016207985.1 Ignavibacteriales bacterium
GGTGCTGATGAAGCAAAAATTGAACTGCAAGAGATCATTGAGTTTCTCAAAGAACCGACAAAGTTCCAGCGCCTTGGCGGCAAGATACCACGCGGGGTTTTATTACTCGGTCCACCTGGAACAGGAAAAACATTACTCGCTCGAGCAGTTGCAGGCGAAGCTGCTGTTCCGTTCTTTTCTATATCCGGTGCTGAATTCGTTGAGATGTTTGTTGGCGTTGGCGCAAGTCGCGTAAGAGATTTATTTGAAACCGGGAAGAAACAAGCACCCGCCATCATCTTCATCGATGAAATCGATGCAGTAGGTAGACACCGTGGTGCCGGGCTTGGGGGCGGACACGATGAGCGGGAACAAACTCTCAATCAATTGCTTGTCGAGATGGATGGATTTGAACAGAACAGCGGAGTGATTATCATAGCAGCGACTAACCGTCCAGATGTGCTCGATCCTGCATTGTTGCGTCCCGGGCGATTCGACCGACAGATCGTTGTCGACCGACCTGATGTTCGTGGACGTGAAGGAATCCTGAAAGTTCATACCCGACAAATACCGCTCGATGATGATGTCGATCTTGCAGTATTGGCGAAAGGGACACCCGGACTTGCAGGTGCCGATTTAGCGAACCTCGTTAACGAAGCCGCACTCCTTGCTGCCCGTCAGAATCAAAAGGCGGTTTCGATGTTACACTTCGAAGAAGCTAAAGATAAAGTGATGATGGGCGTCGAAAGGAAAAGCTTGATCATTTCGGAAAATGAAAAAAAGATAACAGCCTATCATGAATCAGGTCATGTTCTGGTTGCACGCATGGTTCCTGAAGCGGACCCGGTGCACAAGGTTACTATCATACCGCGTGGACGAGCGCTTGGTGTAACGACATACCTACCCATCGACGAGAAACATACATACTCGAAAGAATATCTTGAAGCGATGATCACCTATGCACTTGGTGGACGGGCGGCAGAGAAAATTGTTTTCAACCAATTCACAACAGGTGCAGGGAACGATATTGAACGTGCTACAAATCTTGCTCACAAAATGGATTGTGAATGGGGAATGAGTGAGCGAATGGGACCACTTGCATACGGTACTAAGGAAGAAGAAATCTTCATAGGGAGAGAAATCACCAGATCAAAGAACTATTCTGAAACGACTGCGATTCTTATCGATGAGGAAGTTAAAAAGTTAGTGACAAACGGAATGCAACGCTCCGAGATGATACTCTCAGAAAACCTCGAGACACTGCACCGGTTGGCAAATGCACTGCTCGAGAGATAGATCCTCGATGGAGATGAAATCGATAAACTGATACGAGGGGAAGAATTGCCACCACCCGGGCGGCGTAATAACGGTGAAAACCAAACCACACAAACTGCTGCCGATGAGAAACAAAAACCATCCGCTCAATGATCTGATCGATCAAGTCAAATCGACACAAACGAGCGCAGGGGGACAATACCCAATTATCGAATACGATTACAGGATCGAGGTGATTCGGAAGGCGATTCACCTTATTTCACTGTCCATACCGGTTAGCTATTATTTTTTATCAAAATCGACAGTGCTTACTATATTGATCCCGATGACTATCGCATTCTTAACGGTCGATATCACTCGGTATTACAGCAAACCTGTTGAGGAGTGGTTCTATAAATACTTTGGTTTCCTACTTCGGAAACGGGAAAGTAATAAAAAACGAAAAACACTCAACGGTGCGACGTACATCTTAATCTCTGCAATCATTTGTATAATTATTTTCCCGAAGATCATCACCGTTACAAGCTTTTCAATACTCATCATATCCGATATCACATCGGCACTCGTTGGCAGGCGTTTCGGGAAACATCGTTTCATCGCAAAATCGTTAGAAGGAAGTGCTGCATTTTTCTTTAGTGCACTCGTTGTCGTTGCTGTATCACCAAAAATTGAATATCAGCTGGGTGAATATCTCATCGGAATTGCTGCGGCATTCGTCGGCACGGTCACCGAGGCACTGCCGGCTGATCTCGATGACAACCTCACGATCCCTCTCGCTGTGGGTGCGACATTATGGATATTGTACTCACTCTTATTACCCAGCTTGAATGTTTACATATTAGGATAATTTAATGAGAGCATATCTTTCTGGCGGTATGGAATACGCTGATGGAGAAGGAGTGAATTGGCGAAAAGATATTCAACAGTGGCTCGAGACAAAACTCCAACACTCGGTTTTCAATCCAAATATCGAGAGTGACAAGTTCTTCAATATTAATTACCCAAATATCGATTTCAGAAATATTAAGAAAACGAATTTGATGCTTTATCAAGAGATCGTCCGCCATCTTGTTGATATTGATTGTAAAGAAATAGCTAATCACTCCGATTATCTCATTTGCTATTGGGACGAAGGTGCTGCTAAAGGCGCCGGTACGAAAGGTGAGCTGACAATGGCGAAATATTTCAGAAAACCGGTTTACCTCGTAACATCATTCCCTCTACACGATATTCCCGGATGGGTACTCGGATGCACAACTAATATCTTCTTAAATTTTGATGAGTTAAAGCAATTCTTAGTAAATAAACAACCACCGTTACAATCCTGAACTCGCACCTTTTAGGATCGGACAAATCTGAATCGATCACAGAGAAGGATTATTATGATTAGTTTCCATCCCAAATATTCAGTATATTTTTTATAGAGATATCTATGGAAGATTTCGGAAGAAAAAAGATGATTGTTGTTGGAGATAAAGTCCTTGTTATTCCTGACAGTGACAAGGAACGCACCGAAGCCGGACTTTACCTTCCCCCTACCGTGAAAGAGAAAGAGAAAGTTCAAAGCGGTTATGTTGTTAAAGTCGGTCCCGGTTATCCTGTTCCGAATCCTAATTATATAGATCAAGAATCTTGGTCGACCACTCCAAAAGACCCCGTGAAATACATTCCACTTCAGGTTGAAGAAGGCGATTATGCAATATTTCTTCGCGATCAAGCAATCGAGATTGAATACGAGACGAAGAAATATCTTATCGTCCCTCAAGCTGCGATCATGATGGTCATCCGTCGAAATCCGATTGACGAGTTGGAAAACTGACAATGTAACCTTCCGAAGGTTGACTAAGTTCATGCATAGAAAACCTTCGGAAGGTTTTACCGATATGTTCCTCCCTACCACAAAAGTAGAACTCAACAAACTCGGCTGGAAGAAGTTAGATGTTATTATTATCTCTGGCAATACATACATCGACAGCTCATACTCTGGTGCCGCTGTTATCGGTAAAGTGCTTCTCGATGCTGGATACAAAGTCGGCATCATTGCCCAACCTGACATTCACAGCGACGAAGATATTACACGTTTGGGGGAACCCGCATTATTTTGGGGAATCACATCGGGCTGTGTCGATTCGATGGTGGCGAATTTTACCGCCTCAAAAAAACGAAGAAGGCAGGATGACTTCACGCCGGGTGGAATCAACAACAAACGACCTGATAGAGCAGCGATAGTTTATTCCAATCTAATTCGGAAATATTTCAGGGAAACAGTTCCGATAGTGCTTGGCGGCATTGAGGCAAGTCTCCGTCGAATCGCACACTACGATTACTGGGATGATAGAATCCGTCGCTCAATCCTCTTCGATGCGAAAGCAGATATCCTTGTTTATGGAATGGGTGAGAAAGCAACTTTAGAAATTGCCGCTCGTCTGCGAGTCAATCATCCAATCGAAGATATCAGAGGCATTTGTTATATCTCTAAAAGATCGAAAGACGATTACCTTATTCTTCCAACCTTCGATGAGGTTATTTCTGATAAGAAGAAGTTCATCGAGATGTTCCATACTTTCTACCGGAATAACGATCCGATCACTGCAAAAGGATTGTGCCAGCAGCATGGTGATAGATACCTCATCCAGAATCCTCATGCTCCTCATGATACACAAGAAGAATTAGATCGTTATCATGACCTTGAATATGAACGCGATGTGCATCCATTCTATAAAAAGGAAGGTAAGGTTCGGGCGATGGAAACGATTAAATTCTCAATAACCACACATCGTGGATGTTATGGAGAATGTAATTTCTGTGCGATTAGCGTGCATCAAGGGACTGCTATCATTTCAAGAAGCGAAAAATCAATTATAAGGGAAGCTGAATCATTCGTTCACGATCCTGCGTTCAAGGGATATATTCACGATATTGGCGGTCCCACTGCGAACATGTACGCCACCGGATGCGAGAAGATGCGCAAGCACGGGAAATGTCTGAAGAAAGATTGTATATTCCCAACCAAATGTAAAAACCTCAACAATAATCAC
>JACQYX010000368.1 GCA_016207985.1 Ignavibacteriales bacterium
CCAAACCAGGTAATTATGTTCTTATATCTGTGGCTGATACAGGTACGGGTATTCCTCCTGAGATAATTGATAGAATTTTCGAGCCTTTCTACACAACAAAAGAGATTGGAAAGGGAACTGGCTTAGGATTATCAACAGTAAGATCAATAATTAAAAGCCATGGCGGTTTTATCAATGTTTATAGTGAGAAAAATAAGGGAACAACATTTAAATTTTATTTACCCGCTGAAACAAAGGAACACGCCGTTGAGGAAGCTGAGAAAAAACCAGAGCTTCCACTTGGGAATGGTGAATTGATTCTCGTGGTGGATGACGAAGCATCTATTCGTGAGATAACAAAAGCAACACTTGAAGCATCTGGTTACCGAGTTGCTACGGCGTGCGATGGAACGGAAGCATTGGCAGTTTATGCAGAAAAGGGTTCGAATATTGCAGTTGTGATTACAGACATGATGATGCCATTTATGGATGGAGTGGCAACAATTCGTGCCTTGAAAAGAATGAATCCTACCTTGAAAATTATTGCCTCGAGCGGACGAGCAATGAATGGTGAAACTTTTAAAGAAGGAGATTTAGCTGTACATACGTTTATCTCAAAACCATATACAGCAGAGGTATTATTGAAAGTTTTACGTGAAATTATCGCGAAGGAAAAATAGATAGAGACTTCTGAATTATTCTTTTGTGTCATGTCGATCCCGCTCGACCTGTTCCGATCCTTTTATTGGTAAGAGCGGGAGAAACATCTCAATTCTAAAGGATTTTAGACACTTCTCCCTCTTGAAAAGCGGGATCAGGGTGACAATTGGAGGGATTTTTCAGAAGTCTCTAATATTTGATTAGGCTAAGCCAGAAATCCTCCGCGTGAGGCGGATTCTTTCTTTGCAATATCGGGAAAGAAATCGGATTTCTATTCTCTACCTAACAAAAAACTCTGTAACAACTTTCTGCCAGTTCACGTCAGAGAGTTCTTCAAGCTGCCCGATGTAAATCTGATCTTCTTCAACATACTCACCTTCTCGTTTTTCGGATTTCAATAGATCTTTGATTAGAAATTTACACTTTTCGATATCATCTTGATAAAATGCTATTGCACTTTTACCAATGTACATCCCTTTTATTTCCTCGTCGATATTATCGGTATCGAGAGCACAAATCCAATTCTTTTCATAAGGAGTGACCTCAAGTGCAGTAAGATTTTCTTTTAGAAGTGTATTTACTTGTGATATTTTCCCTGTAGCCGGAGAATTAAAGGTAATGCTTCTGTTTCCTTGTTTAATTGTGAACAGAGGTTGTCCAGCTTTAACCTGCATACCAAGATTTGGAAATTTGACCAAATTAATTTTACCGATAATTTTTTTTGCAAAATCATCTATACCAATTTTAGCGATGCCTTCTTGATTAATGCTTAACCACGTGTGATTCTTCGATATAAACACACCACCTGGAATTGAAAATTCACCTTTTATAAAATCATAAGTGGCAGGGAGATGAGTTATATGAACTTTCGGTTTAAGCTGCTTTTGAATTCGATCCTGTCGTTTGATGAGTAATTTTTTAACGAAGTCAATTAGTTCATCTTCGGTAAACGGTTTTTGGACATAATCCATCGCACCATACTTCATTGTCTCAACTGCCGTTTCCACCGATGCGTATCCTGTGATAATAATGACATCAATATCGGGCCGCAAGTGTTTAACGGCTTTTGTCACTTCTACCCCATCCATTTGAGGCATCTTAAGATCAGTAAAAACAAAATCGTAGTGATGTTTCTGAATTAGTCCGAGTGCTTCTTGACCGGTTTCTACTGTATCGACAGAGTAACCATCAAGAACCAGAATTTTTCTGAAGCTGTCGAGAATCACTTCTTCATCATCGACACAAAGAATTTTAGCTTTTTGATTTTGGACCTCGGTACGTTTTAATGTCTTTGTCACGCTGGTAAAATCTAATCTAAGACTTTCCTGCAACGCAATTTCACGTTCTTTCTTTAACTTGTTTTCAGTTAAACGCTTGCTAATCATTCGGATTAAAATATCAGCAATGATAAATATAATAACCGCGAGTACTAATAATGCCATGACGTTTCTCCTAAAAAAATAATTTATTAAACTTATCTTAAGTACGACTCTGCATTCTATCTGAGCTGCAAGGAATTAAATTTTTAATTTCATAACCAAGATCATGAGGTATAACACGATATACCCATCCTTCAAAGTAAGGATCTTTTTCAATCAGGTTGGAAATTAATTTTAGATTGTTATTCACATCGATTATTCTCCCTGAAACGGGAGAATGAATTTTATGTATTCTCTCATTTCTTGAATTGATTGTAAGACAGCTAATGCCTTGGGCAATCTCATCTTCAGGAGCAAGAAATTCGATTTCTGTTACTGAATCGATTGTTGCAAGAAAAAAATCGCAAACACCTATTAAAACCGAACCGTCTCTTTCTTCGAACAACCAGCTCGAATGACCGAGACGATAATATTTTGTCGGACATTCAACGTAAAATAGCTCAACTTTGCGATTATTTCTTGAAGACTGTTTTTGCTTTTCTTTAATTTGCTGATATTTGTTTGCGCGATAGATCGAACTCAGCAGCTCATCAACCGTAAATGGCTTAGGAATGAAATCTAAGGCACCCCGGTATAGTGAATTGACGGCATTTTCAACCGTTGAATAACCTGTCATCATTATTAAAGCACTGTCGTTATTTTTTGCTTGAAGCTCGTTTAAAACTTGGAAGCCATCTCCATCGGGCATCATAATATCGCAGATGATGATTGAGTAATATTTTTTTGAAATCTTTTCGATCGCTGTTGTTACATTCGAAGCAACATCAATAGAATAATTTTCGAGCGAGCAGGCTTTAACTACTGCATCTGCAATTACCTTTTCGTCATCAATCACCAATATGTCTAATGGTTTACTCATAAATCAAACTTGTCTCTGATGCGTTAGCGGAAGTCGGATAATAAAAGTTGTACCCTTTTCTTCTTCGCTTTCAACGTTTATAGTTCCATGATGATTATCGATAATTCCCCAGATTACAGCTAAACCAAGTCCGGTTCCCTTTTGTCCTTTGGTTGTAAAAAAGGGTTCAAAGATTCTTGGAAGATCGTCTTTATGAATTCCGCAGCCAGTGTCACTGATTTTTATTTCTATATATTCTTTTAATCCTGCAGAGTCGACAAAATCCCATTTCTCCCAGTTACTGTTTTCGGAAGAGCATACTTCGTAAACACCTTGTCCGCTTATTTCGAATGTCAGTATGGGTGCACCACATCTTGGGCAGATTTTATCTTGCTGAACAAGTGAACTATCACAATCAGGACAAACGAATTTTGTGTCCTTATCTATCTTAAAACCCGTATTATAGTCGTTACGATGTTTTCCGTAAACAGGATCAAGATGAATTATTCCCTCTTTCTCATTGGAAACAACTTTCACTCTCAATGCTGGTAATCCGTCAATCTTAAAATTATTATCAATTAGACTATGCCGCCTGGGACACGATGCTTTCTTTAACTGAGCAACTCCGAACGGTGAAAGAGAAATTTGCTTTGTTACTATTGTTATTGTTCCGCCGTTTGTGCCGATTGCATCCGATGCATTTACAAAAAGATTGATGAATACCTGTTGAATTTGATTTGAATCGACAGTTATTTTGGGAAGATTATTTTCCGACTGCTTTGCAATCTTTATTTTTTTAACTGACAATTGTTTTTCAATTACACTGATTGCCTTTTCGATAATTTCATTGATATCGGCATTGTTTTTTTTAGGAACTGACTGGCGCGCAAAATCTAATAAGCTTTTCACGATTTCACGGCTTCGTAAAGTTTCTCTGACAATGATATTAAGGTCTTCCTGAAGTTCGGGATTATCCTTTGTCCTTTTCAAAAGAAAACTGCTGTAAGTTAGAACTCCGGTAAGAGGGTTGTTTATTTCGTGAGCAACACCTGCAGCAAGCCGTCCGAGTGAAGCCATCTTATCCGATTGAAAAAGCTGCATCCTTGCCTCTGCAAGTTTCTTTGTCATATTGTTGAATGACGAACCAAGCTTACCTATCTCATCATCACCGAGATTTTTTATCGCATAATTCAAATTGCCCTGGCTAACCTGTTGAGTTGCATCTAGTAAATCTTGAACGGGATTAGAAACCCAGCGCCTTACAAAGAAAGCAATCAATAAACCCACGGCAATTATAGCAACGATTGCAAAGATCACGATCTCCCATTCTCTTGTAATGATCGCTTTATCAACCTCTGCAAGGGAGATTGAAACATCCAGAACACCAAGAACTTTTTGATTTGTCGGATGAGCATGACAGTCTGCCTGCCAACACGATCTTTCGTTGTAAATTGGAGTAATAATTCCGAGTATGCGGTTAGAATCAGGAAAAACCCTGAATACACGGGTTCTTTCGGTAATGGATATTTGTTCAAGCGGTTGATCTTCCGAGTGGCAGGCGTAACAGCTTTCGGCACGCTTATCAACCATTTTGTTAATATTATTAGAATCGGATGAATAAATAATTTTACCAATTTTATTTATGATTCTCACATCTCTTATTTGCGGCTGCGTACCAATTGAATTAATGATCTGTTGAATTCTGTCTCTTTGATTCAACATCATATCAAACCGCGTGCTTGATATTACCGTTTCACCAAGCTGATTTGCGTGTCTCTCAACTTCAGATATAAGGCTGCTGGTTTGCGACTTGATATTGAAGTACGCGAACACGCCGATTATTATTAGCGATGTCAATGCTACTGCAAATATTAATCGAAAACCAATCTTCTTAAAAAGCATATTTCGAAATCATTATCCAATTTAAAATTTATTATCTACCAACCAACTTCCATGGTTCTTAGTTCTGATATTCAAAGTTTTCATGGCAACTATTACAACCGGGTTTAACAGAATAATCATTTCCGGCATGGCAATCTTCACAGCTAAGCTCTGAATGAATCTCGTCGAGCTGCAAACCGGTAACGGAATGCTTAAAGTTTTCCTTGTTCCACCCCTGATGGCTACAGATTTTCTAAGAAAATCGCGGCGACTTTTACCAGACATTTACATACCTTTCTAAAAAGAGTTAGGAAATTTTAAAGATAATTTCAGCGGGCTGTCTATCTTATTCTAAAATTATGCCATTATTATAACGAATACAATTGAAATAAGAAAGTGTTAATTTAATGATTATTTTTAGATTGCGGGCGTTAAATTAAACTTTATTAGATTACAAATTTAATCAAATTCTCAATACTGACAATTAATTTTTAAACGATGATAAATAAAAAACCTCAGTTAGCATAACCGGGGTTTCTAAAGAGATGTTTTTATGATAACTTATTTCATCAATAGCATCTTCCGTGATAATGTTTTTCCATCAGTATCGAGTTTGTAAATATATAAACCACTCGGAAGCTCATATGATTCAAATCGTACAGTATGAATACCGGCTGGTAGACTATGTTTGTTCAAGAGTGTTTGAACTTCATGACCGAGGATATTATACACTTTTAATGTGACAATCGAGCCTTTTGGAAGATGGAACTCAATCTTTGTTTCTGGATTGAATGGATTTGGATAATTCTGAAGTAGCTCAAATTTTTCAGGAATTGGTTTATTATATTCTGTGCGTACATTAGTAGTTAGAGTTGTGTCGAATCCCAAGTTTGCCATTTGTGTTTTGGTTAGGGGACTTGCAAAAAACATCTGATGTGCGTCCCAAGTATTTTTACCGATCGGAGACCAGTTTTTCGATGGAGCAACTGGATCGGACGGGCTACCGTTGTATGTGAGGAAATCCATCTTCAATGCACGTTGATAATCTGCTGGAATTGGAACAATGCCTGTCTTTACTGTCAGCGTACTGTCGGAATTGTTCCA
>JACQYX010000374.1 GCA_016207985.1 Ignavibacteriales bacterium
CAGTATCAGGTTGATGTTGACCCGAATAAGATGAAAGCGTACGGCTTATCTCTTTCTAATATTCAAAACGCAGTCATGCGTTCCAACAATGATGTCGGCGGAAAACTTCTTGAGATCAACGATGCGGAATATTTTGTTCGCGGGCAAGGTTATATCAAGTCTGTTCGGGATATTCAAAATATAGTTGTAGGAACAGGTTCGAATGGAGTACCGATCTTCGTCAGCAACGTTGGGACTGTGCAAATTGGTCCTGATATCCGCCGTGGTTCGATCGAGAAAGATGGCAAAGGACAGGTTGTAGGCGGTATTGTTGTGATGAGGTACGGAGAGAACGCCAAGGCGGTGATCGACCGTATAAAGACAAAAATAAAGGAAATATCGCCTGGTTTGCCGGATGGTGTAGAAATAAAACCTGCATATGATCGAAGCGACTTGATAATGGCTGCAGTCAACACACTCAGAAGCACATTGATTGAGGAAGCCATTGTTGTTGGACTGATGGTTTTACTTTTTCTGATGCACGTCCGAAGTGTTTTACGAGTTATTATTGAGATTCCGATTGCAGTGTTAATCGCTTTTATTGGAATGAAAATGTTCAACATTACTTCTAACATTATGTCGTTGGGTGGAATTGCAGTCGCGATTGGAGTTATCGTCGATGCCTCGATTGTTCTCGTTGAAAATGCTTATCGCAATGTTGCCCGCGCTCAGGAAACGAAACCCGAATTAACGAAGGAAGACTACATAGAAATCTCAATCATATCAGCTAAACAAGTAGGACCCGCAATATTCTTCTCTGTTGCAATCATGGTTGTATCATTCCTGCCTGTATTTCTTTTAGAAGGACAGGAAGGTAAATTATTCCACCCACTTGCATTCACAAAAACATTCGTTCTCGCCGGATCAGCAATAATCGCTATTACACTTGTTCCTATGCTGATGACGATGCTTACCCGCGGTAAATTCAGAACTGAAAATAAAAATCCCATCACAAAATTCTTAAATTGGATTTACGCACCCATAATTAATTGGGTCTTAAAACATCGAAAGCTGACCATCGCCATCAACATCATTGCGCTTCTCATTACGATTCCGATGATGATGAATATGGGATCAGAGTTCATGCCTCCCTTGGATGAAGGAAGTTTGCTCTTTATGCCCGTAACACTTCCCTCCGCTTCCATCACGGAAGTGAACCGCATACTTCAGGTGCAGGATGCAATCATCAAATCTCTGCCAGAGGTTGAACAAGTTTTAGGAAAAGTTGGAAAAGCTGAAACCTCAACCGATCCGGCGCCAATCAGTATGATTGAGTCGATCATTTTGCTCAAACCAAAATCTCAATGGAGAAAAGGAATCACGAAGGACGACATCATATCAGAACTGGATGCGAAGCTGCAATTCCCCGGTGTGCGAAACGGTTGGACACAGCCAATAATCAATCGTATTAATATGCTTTCGACAGGTGTGCGAACCGACCTCGGAATAAAAATATTCGGGAAAGATTTGGACACGCTTGAGCGCCTTGCAATTCAAGCAGAACAAATTGTTCGAAAGGTTCCGGGTGCGGCTGACTTATATGCCGAACGAACTCAAGGAGGTTATTTCCTTGATATAAAAATTGATCGTGAGGCAGTCGCACGTTATGGAATCAACGTTGGAGATGTGCAGGATATCGTCGAGACTGCCATCGGTGGACAAAATATTGGAGTCGTCATTGATGGTCGCCAACGATTTCCTATTCGTGTCCGATACGAACGTGAATATAGAGACAATATCGAAGCACTCAAAAATCTTCTTGTTCCGGTAAACACAACTTCATCGGGACAAATGAATTCATCGCCAATGCAAACAGTTTCTTCAGGTATGAATGGCGGGCAGAGTAGCGGGATGTCGAAAGCCAATCAATCCAAAATCCAAAATCCAAAATCCCCGCCTGACGGACGGGCAGGCGAAATCAATCAGCCAGCACAAGTATCGTCCAAAGGCTATGTCCCTCTCGCTCAGCTCGCAAAAATTGAAATCGTTCCCGGTCCTCCGATGATTTCGAGTGAGAACGCTCAGCTTCGTTCCATCGTTTTTTTGAACGTGCGCGGACGTGATATGGGAAGTTTTGTGGGCGAAGCGAAAGAAGTTCTTGAAAAAGAACTCACGCTGCCACAGGGTTACACACTCCAATGGAGCGGACAGTGGGAAAATCAGATTCGTGCAAAGCAACGCCTTCAATTTATGATGCCGATTGTGTTTTTAATTATTTTTGTGATGCTGTATTTCGTTACAAAAGATTTTGCCGAGGCATTTGTAGTGATGCTCTCTGTTCCGTTCGCACTGATTGGGGGTGTGTATCTAATTTATTTCCTTGGTTACAACTTTTCAGTAGCAGTCTGGGTGGGCTTCATAGCTCTTTACGGACTCGCAGTTGAAACAGGCGTGGTAATGGTGGTATACCTTCACGAAGCGCTTGACAGAAGATTGCGTGACCACGAACTCGGTAAGCGTGGTCCCATTTTATTGGAAGATATTCATCAGGCAACAGTTGAAGGATCGGTTCTCCGCTTGCGACCAAAAGTCATGACTGTAGGAACCAGTTTGATAGCACTTATCCCGATCATGTGGAGTACTGGCGTTGGCGCCGATGTTATGCAGCCGTTAGCCGCACCAATGATTGGCGGACTTATCACTTCTACCATTCACGTTTTAGTGGTAACGCCAATTCTTTTCACATGGATGAAAGAACGCGCGCTCAAAAAAGGAAAACTTCACATGTCGAAGATGGCAAGCTGGATGAAAGAAGGATAGACTGAAATAATTTGAATAATAACATAAAGGAAAAATAATATGCAAAACATACATCCGTATTTTGTACACTTTCCGATTGCGATTCTCGCGGTTGGATTTCTTTGGGACTTACTTGGTATTTTGTTAAAGAAAGAATTATTCAAGAATGCTGGCTGGTGGGCGCAGCTTTTTGGCACCGCTGCAATTGTCATTACGGCTATAACCGGTTTGATTGCCGCCAATACAGTTGTGCACAATGATGCTGCACATGAAATCATGGAAACTCATGAAACAATCGGGTTGATAGTTGGAGGAATATTTATTCTTTTGTTTATATGGAGAAGTATTCTGAAGACAGCATTACCATCACAACAACTACAACAAATTGTTTACTTAGTGATCGCTGGGATCGCTGTGATTACAATGCTCTACGGCGCGCATCTCGGCGGAAAATTAGTTTACGAGTTTGGTGTAGGTGGAAGCGCAGTGCAGCAGCCAACGCACATACACCAGAGTGGTGAAACGAACGAAGAACATGGGCATGAAGGCGATCATGATTCTACAGACGAATCAGAACATCAACATTAAATCATAAGGAATAATACAATGAAACAATTCACATTATATCTGACTATCATCATCTTGAGTATCATAATCGCATCTGTGAATATTTTTGCTCAATGCTCTATGGGTTCTGGTGGTCATAAACAGCACACACAGAAAACTGAATCACATTCTGAGCATAAAAAAATAGTAACACCATCGAAGGGTTATGCATTCATCAATGATGATGGTATGCAGGAGGCAACCATAACAATAAAAGATGGTTATCACCCAAACACTATCATTGTAAAAAAAGGAATCCCGTTGCGCCTTAACTTTGACCTTCAGGAAGAAGGATGCACGGCTACAATTTCTTTCAAGGACTTCGATGTCAAGAAATTGCTTACTCCATTTGACATAGCAACTGTCGAATTCACACCTGATAGTTCCGGGTCATTCACTTTCGCATGTCCAATGAACATGATTGAAGGTACGCTCCTCGTTAAGGAGTAAAAATATCAGAAAGGATAAAACAATGAACGGAATATTTATATGACTAAATTCACCTTTATTATTTTAAGCTTCTTCTTCTCATCTTGTATGCACATGATGATGAATGACAATCATCGCCAACAAGATCATAATACCGACTCTACGCTTCAGAAGGAAGTCATTATGGGTCAGATAAAAGCAACCGCTATGTTTCCTCCATTAGAAATTAACAAAGAGACAGAATTTTCACTGCGACTTGTTGATGTGACAAACACAAAGCCAATCTCTGGTGCTACGGTAATGGCGCACATCGAATATGTATCTTCAGATGATAATATGAAACACGATCCTTATCATCAAAAAGAAGTCGACTCGCAATCTAAAAAACATTGGAGCATAGAATTAACTGAGGGCAAACAAGCTGGATTATATTTATTTAAGCAAGAATTTGCACAAACAGGAGAATACATAATTCAGATCAATGTACTTTCTGTCCAGGGAATTAAGCTCGAACCTGTTTTAATCATAGATGCGAGAAAAAATGTTTTTGAACACCCTAACAGCCATGGCGGTGGAATGCTCGGTAAGGGATCGAGCACGACCTATATCATTCTCGGCGCCTCCCTGATGGTTGCGATGATGGTTGGGATGTTCATCGTTCGTGGCAGTATATTTTAATTAGGATAATTAATTAATCAACATCGAGAGCGAACTAAACTCATAAAAAAGGAGAAAGAATCATGAAATTAACAATATTATTCTTCGCTTTTATATTCGTTGGATTCACTGGAAGTCGGATAATAGCGACTGCTCAAGAACATGACCATTCGAAACACGAAGTATCAAAGATGCAAAAGGAGGAACAAACTAAATTAGTTTACAACTGCCCAATGCATCCGGATATAAAATCCGACAGACCCGGCAAATGCCCGAAGTGCAAGATGGATTTAGTGAAGAAAGAAACCAAAGCTGAAGAAAAAGCAGAAATATATACCTGCCCAATGCATCCCGACATAACATCAAGTAAGCCGGGTAAATGCTCTAAGTGTGGTATGAATTTAGGAAAAAAATCACTGAAGAAAGCCGAAACAAAAACTGAAACCAAAGCAGTGATCTATGCTTGCCCGATGCACCCAGATGAAAAGTCAGACAAACCGGGTAATTGTTCTAAATGTGGAATGAAGTTAGAAAAAATCAAAACATCGGGCAAAGACACTAAAACAGAAAAACTTTCCCAGATGAAACATGATATCTATGTTTGTTCGATGTGCCCGGATGTAAAGTCCGACAAACCAGGCAAATGCCCCAAGTGTGGAATGAATTTTGAGAAAATTCAAAAAGGAAGCTGATAGTAAAATTTATGTTTTAAAGATGGAGCCCACTTATTAAGTGGACTCCATCAAAATAATACGTTACTTGGTAAGCATTAGCTTTTTTGTTTCAATCAAAGTGTTAGCTTGATTTCCAAAAGGTGTTACAGTCAATCGATAATAATATACTCCACTCGAAAGATTAGAGCCATCAAACATTACATTTTGAACTCCTGCTTTCTGTTCATTATCAACTAAATTCATAACTTCCCTACCCAGAATATCATAGACGGTAAGATTTACCCGAGCATCATCGACAAGGTCAAACCGAATCATCGTAGTCGGATTGAATGGATTAGGGAAGTTCTGGTGAAGCTTATATGTTGTCGGCTGATTTTCCGCTGAACTCAAAGCAACTTGTTTGGAGAGGCTTGTTCCAGAAGTTTCTACTGTAAACAGCATATAATCACCGGAGCATGTAAAGTTTTTAGTAGTACCAGTACCTAAAACACGCAAATGAATCTGTCCTGTTGATGAGATATAATTTACCGGTGATGTCTGTGTATTCGTAATTGTCACATCGGACGTTCCAACCGAGCGAGAATCGATTTGAGTCCAGGTAGATGTCGTCCAATTGTAAAGATGAAGTGTTTGAGTAACACTTCGGGAGTTTTTACCATCGTACGTGATTGTCAATTCAGTAATAGTTGATGGCGCTTGCGATACGGTAACGGTACCATACCAATCGGTCTTCCTAGTGCCGCTCGTTGTCGAATTGACAACATAATAACTCGCATTATTAGTAGCTAAATTCGTATAACTGCCGGATTTAAGAGTACCTAATAATATAGTTGTTCCTGTCGGTGAATAGCTAAAGGTACCACCCGTCTGAAATGAATGATCAACGTCTGTTGCTGTATTTCCTGCTGCGTCAGTCGACTTTACACGATAATGATAAATAGTATTCGCAGTAAGACTTGTGAGCGTTATACTGTGACTCGTTACCATCGTCGAGTTCGAGGTAGTTGAACCGTAAGATGTTGTGAGACCATACTCAACTACTGAATTTGACGCTTCATCAGTAGTCCAGTTGATAACTGCACTCGTAGTTGTTATTGAAGAAACGTTCACACCAGAGATGACGGGAGGAGTAACATCTGGTGCACCGCCATCACCCGGATAGTTATCTGTAACTGCACCATACGATACGGTGTAACTTGTCCCAGAGGTCCGTATGATCACATGAATATTTGCAACCACACCACTTCCAGCAGGAATCGTTCCTCCCGATCCTGTAGCAACTTGATACATATAAGAATTTGCAGTAGCAGGTCGATCAAGAACAACTTGTGCCGGATGACCATATGTGTTTGTCCCAACCGGTATAATTCCAACTTCAGGTTGCAATGTATTCACAAATGTTTGATTTGTGCTGTATTGACTACCATGGTGATTGATTTTAAATGCATCTACATCACCGACTTGAGGAGCCAGAGGAGTTTCATTATCTGCGTAATAAGTATCTTCTCCACCTAAATCACCGCCTGTAAAATATTGGAATGAATTATAGTCCAAAAGCCAACCGATACTTAAATCATTTTCACTCCCAGTAGCACCAGATACTACTCCGTAGTTAATAACTTCCCCATCTGTAGCTAAGCATGTCATTGTTACACCACCGCCAAGATCAAGCACTTGTCCAAGGGAAACTGTATAGCGTCTACCTGTTGAATTAGCAGCAGTTACATAATCATTAAAAGCAACCGTTGTTGGGAGTGGTGCATCGCTTCCCCGATCGTAAACTGAACCGATATTTGAAGCGCCTATTCCGTTGATAACTTCATCCAGACCACCTAAGTGATCCGCATGGTAATGTGAGCACACAACAAAATCTAAATAAGTTATACCAAGTGATGTTAAATAAGGAATGACGATGTTTGTACCGTTACCGGTGTTCCCCGCATCAATCAACATTGTAGTTCCCGTGGGGGATATGATTAACGTCGCATCAGCTTGTCCGGCATTAATGTGGTGAATTTCGAGATCTTGCGCCAAGAGCACCATCGGTAAAAAGATAATGATGCATGTAAGCAGAATTCTTTTTAAGAAAAGAGATACAATGTGCATAAATTATTCCTTGAGATAGTAATTGAGTGAAGCCGTGGATACGGCAATGGTGAGTTGTGAATTAGAGATGTCGAGAACTGGGAGACGATTTTCAACATTGGTAATGATTTTACGAAAATGTTTTTTAAAAGTCAAGAATAATCCTCTGGATAATGGTTCTCAATTTTCACTTTATTAGATTTCAAAGCATTTGCTTTCGTCATAAACAGGTCTTATATTTCAAATGCCAAACGAACTTGATATTTAAAACAATTTTTATCATTAAAAGGAAATAAATATGAAAGAGCTTAAATTCCTCCTTATCTTGATTCTCGTAGTCATCGGAACATATTTCGGATACGCTCAGAATCTAACTCGTGTAGAACATCGAGTTCAACAACTGAAAGAAGCACTCCAGCTTAGTGAAGAGCAAACTGCGAAGATTACCGAAATCATGACAAGATTGGAACAACAGACAGCTCAAGAACAATCATCCAAGCCGATAAATAAAAAAGCGATGATGAAAAATAGGCAAAAACGAATTACCGAAGCCGATAAAGAAATTGAGCCGCTTTTAACACCTGAACAATTAAAAAAGTATGAATCCTATAAGAAAGAGCGGACAAACCAAATGAGGAGTCGCAGTCAGGGCAGGAAATTTAAAGAAGATTAAACTCATTTATCGTTCAGATATTAAGAACGCAGAGATCAACTTAGTGAGCTTTGCGTTCTTATAAGTAAAGACTATCGCAATATCTGCCGTTCGAATACTTTCCTGAAGTGGAAACCATAAATCGAAAGTGTTATTGCCAGCGGAAACAGTCGCGGGCGGCGCAAAAGGGTCCATACAAAGAG
>JACQYX010000375.1 GCA_016207985.1 Ignavibacteriales bacterium
CACAGGATAAATTGCTATCAATGTGAAGATAAATAACACTACGTGTGTCAAAATCCGAAAAAGTATTTTTTTATTCTTTGATGATGTCATTTGTCAATTAGCATCGGTCAAAAGTGCTTCGTTTATTTTTATATTTCTATCATGTGTTAGTATATTCTTTATCCGACGCTCTTAGTTCTACGCTCAGTGCTTTCCGCTAATATGCTGCCTCTGTTGCTTTTGTTCTTTTCATAAACGTCAAACTCATAAATAAGAGTATAAAGAAAATAACAATCGATAACGCTGCCGCATAACCGTAACGGTATAAATTGAACGCGGCTTTATAAACAAACGATACAAGTATATGTGTGCTATCAGAAGGCTCACCGCCATTACTCACAAGCCAGACGATATTCAAGCTGTTAAACGTCCAAACTATCCCAAGGGTTATCGCCGGTATCATTACCGGACGAATTAGAGGAATCGTAATGTTCTTGAGTTTATAATACCATGAGGCACCATCGATATCGGATGCTTCGTATAATTCGTGTGGGATGCTTTGTAATGCACCGAGAGCGACCACCATCATGAATGGAAAACCGAGCCAGATGTTAGTAAGAATGCACGCAAGGAACGCTTCAGTCGGATTCTTTAGCCATTCTACTGCCGGGAGATGAAGGTATTTTGTTAAAACGATGTTAATCGATCCGTACTCGTAATTAAACATACCGCGCCACGTCAATGCAACAATATACTGCGGTATCGCCCATGGCAGAATCAAGAAGGTACGGTATATGCCCTTCCCTTTAATATGTTGATTCAACAATAATGCAAGGAATACGCCGATGACAACATGAAAAAAAACATTTACAAATGTCCAAATGATAGTTTTAAAAAAAATGATATAAAAATTTGGCTCTGTCGGTTCGGTGAAAACTTTTACATATTGTTTTGGACCAACGATCTGCCAATCCTGAAGATGTCGAAGATTCATGTTCGAAAATGAAATCACGACATTGTAGATGAAGGGATAAAATACCACACCGATAAGCACAAGAAAAGCCGGTGCAACGAATAGGAAAATAAAGATATTTTTATATAGCCGATTCATGGACTTGTCATTAGTCATTTGTTATTTGTCATCGTCATTTGTACTTTGTTATTCGTGCTCGGTACTCACCGCTCAGCGTTTATCCCGCTGCAATCGGGACTCTAAGCTCATTCATTCATCTCTGCAATTTTTCTTATAGCTAAAATCTGCATATCTTTTGCAGCTTGTTCTGGTGTTTTCACTCCACCTAAGACTGCTTGATAACTCGGACGCATTGCATCCCAAATCGCCCGTAGCTCAGGAACCACAGGCATCGGTCGACCGCGGTCTATCTGGATTTGTGAGTTCTTGAGAATTTCATTACTGCTAATGAATGGATTATCATAGAGTGTTTTCCATGTCGGCATAGTGTTTAGTTGTTTGGCATTTTCAAGTTGATTCTCTGGTGAAAGTAAAAACATCAGTACATCGAGAACCAGGTTCATTTTTTCTTCAGGCACATTGATATTGACTGAAAATCCTTTCGGCGATACCATCGGTGCACAATACAAACCTGTTTTGACTATTTTCGGTAATGGTGATATTCCAATATCGATTCCTGCTTTTCTATATCCAGCCCATGACCAATCTCCATTTATTATCATCGCCGCTTTACCATCTTTGAAGAGTGCATCTGCGATATTGTAATCGGCTTCCATCGGGATGATATTATATGTGTCACGTAAATCTTTTATGAAATTTAATCCACCAATCACACCTTGGTTATCGAGTGTTGGTCTTCCATCTTCATCCATCACCCAGCCGCCGAAGCCGGTCATGAATGGAATGAAAAAAAATGGCTCGGTATAATTCCAAACTAAACCATATTGATCTATTTTTCCATCCCCGTCTTTATCTACCGTCAATTTTCTACCGACTTCAACTAGTTCAAGATCGGTTTGTGGGGGATATAGAAGTAATTTTTTATTATAGACGAGTGTCAAATGATTTCCTAACTTATCAGCTATCTGATATAGATGTGCTTTAAAATATGTCAATGCTTTTGGATTAAGAGAATCAAGATAAGATTTCGGTAAAATATCATCTAACGATTTGATTATGTTCATCACTTGAAATGGTCCGACTTGATCTGACGGACCATAAACCAGGTCTGGACCTTGTTTAGCAATCGCTGCGATAATGAATCCTGAACGCAGCTCTTCAGTTTCTTTATATATCGCTTCAAGGTGAATGTTCGGATGAAGCTGCATATAACGTTTCATCTGTTCTTCTAATATCACTCTTTCATCCACGCGCATTTGATGCCAGATTACTACTCGATTAAGATCAACACTTCTCGAACAAGAAAGAAATAGAACAACAGAAAGTAATAAGATACGGCTTAGATTGATGATTGAAGATTGATGATTGAAGATTATCATAACATAATATTATTCATGTCTAGAACTCCGTTTTTTACTCACTAACTATTTGCATGAGAAATTTGAGTTCTGGTTGGGCTAATGAATCAGTATCATTTTCTTTACATCATGGAAGCTGCCTGATTGCAGCCGGTAGAAATACACGCCACTCGG
>JACQYX010000378.1 GCA_016207985.1 Ignavibacteriales bacterium
CCGCAAGAGTGCCAGGCGTGTCATGCAGAGATTGCACGAACAAAAGCTGTCTCGTCACATGTGATGGTTAAATGCACTACTTGTCATACAATCGAGATAAATCATAAGGTAACACCAAGAATAATAAAGGCAGGTATCCCGAGCGAAAGAGAATTTTGTTCAAAGTGTCACTCAGAAAAATCATCTATGAAAGGTTTACCAACAGTGGATTTTACTACGCATTTCGAAAAATATATTTGTTGGCAGTGTCATGATCCACATAATCCGGAGGTTGAATAATTATGGATAGAAGAAAATTTTTGGGCAGATTATTTACGCTCGTTGCGTCAACAACCGTAATTGGTAGTTTATTAAAAAAAGCTCGCGCAACACCGGACGGCTATAATCCATCGAAACACCATTACGAGATGGGAATTCAAACTGATAAGTGCATCGGCTGCGGCATGTGTATGGACGCCTGCAAGACGGAAAATCTGGTACCCAACGAGCCATTTTTCTTCCGCACTTGGGTTGAGCGATATATCATAAAAAAAGACAACAATGTGATAGTCCAAAATATCAAAGGATGGAGTGGTGAATTAACAGAGAAAGTGACGGAGAAAGACGTTCTCCGTAGTTTCTTTGTACCGAAGCTTTGTAATCAGTGCGACAATCCGCCCTGTGTTCAAGTCTGCCCTGTCGGTGCAACATTTAAAACAGAAGACGGCGTTGTATTAGTCGATGATACACGCTGTATTGGTTGCCGGTACTGCATTCAAGCATGCCCGTATGGTGCAAGGTTTCTACATCCCGAAAAAAGTACGGCGGAGAAATGCACGTTCTGTTATCACCGTATCACTCAAGATTTATTGCCGGCGTGCGTTGAGGTTTGCCCGACACAGGCAAGAATTTTTGGTGATAAAAAAAGTGCTGCAAGTCCGTTAGGAAGATTCAAGCGCCGTCATAAAATTCACGTCCTGAAACCAGCACTCAATACTGAACCGAAAGTTTATTACTCAAACCTTGATGGAGAAGTGCGATGACCCCAATTATTGACCACTTAGCCGAGTTAGCAAAACAAGTTTCGGGATACATTTATCCCAATGAGATCGAAATCCATTGGTCTATTCTAATAGTCGTCTATCCCTATATCACTGGTCTTGTTGCCGGGGCTTTCATACTTGCTTCGCTTGTTAAAGTTTTTAACGTCAAAGAGGTTCAATCGGTTTATCGCCTTTCACTTCTGACAGCGTTAGCTTTTTTACTCATTGCACCCTTGCCTTTATTACTACACCTTGGTCATCCGACTCGATCGTACGAGATTTTCCTAAATCCAAATTTAAGCTCTGCTATGGCAATGTTTGGGTTTGTGTACACATGGTATCTCATGGTTGTACTACTCCTTGAAATTTGGTTCACATATCGCAGGGATTTGGTTTTATTATCTCAAGAAGAAAAGTTTCCGATGAAATGGGTGCATAAGATAGTTGTGCTTTTTTCAAATGACCTGAGCGAACGAGGGATCACTTTTGACAGGAAAGTTTTAAAAGCGATTACAATTATTGGAATTCCATCCGCGTTCCTCTTGCATGGATATGTTGGTTTCATCTTTGGCTCGATAAAAGCTAATCCGTGGTGGAGCAGCGTTTTAATACCTATCGTCTTTTTATTCTCGGCGATTGTCTCAGGTATCGCACTGGTGATTTTACTGTACATGATTATCACAACATACCGCGGTGAACAAATCGACATGAAATGTCTCGACAAGATGGCATCTTATCTATTCTATGCTGTCATCGTCGATTTTTCGCTCGAGATGCTCGATTTCATACATCGTTTGTACGAGAGTGAAGAGTCGATCCATATCCTATCGGAATTAGTGATGAACAAACTTTTCATTAGTCTTGGTATTATTCAAGTACTGCTCGGAATGATTTTACCTCTGGGTATAATGGTTGCGATTAAACTGTTGAAGGTTGAAGCCGAGCTGAGAAAGTTACTCTATTTTGTTTCTATCATATTGATTCAGATTGGAATCTTTGCTACAAGATGGAATGTTGTAATCGGTGGTCAGATGTTTTCGAAAAGTTTCCGCGGTTTAACAGCATACAAAATGGAGATCGGTGGCATTGAGGGTTTGCTTGTGGCATTAGTTGTACTCGCATTGCCATTCCTTGTTCTTGCCATATTATTCAAAATATTCCCACCGTGGGATTCACAGAAAAAACATGTCATTATTGAAACGACACACTAATTTCTTTATTCATTCAACATGGTAAAGTCAGATGAGTTTGAATAACCCCCCGATGACGCCTGCTCAAGAGAGTAAACGTAATTTTTTAAAATATATTCTCTCAGGTGGCTTGGTAGCTTTAACCGGATCAATTCTCTATCCGATATTTGCTTATTTGAGACCACCTAAGCAAAGAGAAGTTGTGGTATCGAGCGTGAAGGCAGGAAAGTTGAGCGAGATAGAAAAAGAGAGCGGTCAAATTATAAAATTCGGAAACAAACCTGTTATATTGATACGAACGGCGAGCGGCGATCTGCGTGCATTCGATGCTACATGCACTCATCTCGATTGCACCGTTCAGTTTCGGAAAGATATGGGAATGATTTGGTGTGCATGCCACAACGGTAAGTACGATTTAAGCGGTCGAAACGTTGCCGGTCCACCACCGCGACCGTTGGATGAATACCGAGTAGTTGTGCAAGGAGAGGAGGTCTTCGTTTCAAAAAAATTATGATAACACTTTGGAAAAAATTTTATAACTGGATTGATGAACGAGTCGAGCTCGAAAACCTTGTCGAGTTCATGGGAAAAAAATATGTCCCCGTTCATCGTCATTCTATTTGGTACTACTTCGGTGGAGTATCGCTTTTCCTTTTTATAATTCAAGTCGTAACAGGTATCCTCCTTCTACTTTATTATAAAAGTGGAGAAGAATCGGCTTTCGAGAGCATCCACTATCTGATGTCAAAGGTACAGTTTGGCTGGCTCATTCGTTCTATTCACAGTTGGGCTGCAAACCTATTTATACTCGCCGCGATGATTCATATGTTCAGTGTATTTTTTGAGAAAGCATACCGCAAGCCGCGAGAGATTACCTGGATCACCGGCATGTTGATGTTTTTCCTCGCACTTGGTTTTGGTTTCAGCGGTTATTTACTTCCATGGAACGAGCTTGCTTTCTTTGCAACCAAAGTCGGAACCGATATCGCAGGTGTTGTACCTTTTGTCGGTAAACCGATATTGGAATTCCTTCGCGGCGGCGAAGATGTTACTGGTGCTACGCTTTCACGTTTCTTCGGTTTCCATGTAGCCGTATTCCCCGGAATTTTCACAGTGCTTCTCGGCATCCATCTTATTCTCGTTCAACGACAAGGTATGAGTGAGCCGCTCGGAATAGAACATGGAAAGGAATTAAAAACGATGCCCTTCTTCCCGAATTTTCTTTTGAGAGATTTGCTCCTCTGGCTTCTTGTTCTCAATATTATTGCAATTCTTGCAGTATTCTTTCCATGGGAATTAGGAAAGAAGGCGGATGCATTTACACCGGCACCGGCAGGAATTAAACCAGAATGGTATTTCATGTTCATGTTCCAAACGTTGAAATACATCCCCGCAAAAGTGCTTTTTATTGATGGGGAAATTTTGGGCATAATGTTCTTCGGTATCGCCGGACTCCTCTGGCTGCTTGTGCCGTTTTGGGATAAGTCGAGCGCACGCGGGCAACAGAGTCGGTTTTTATATTATATCGGTTTGCTCGTTGTTTTCTATATCATCCTCTTCACAATCATAGGATGGCTTGCATGATGAGATATTATTTCTTCATGATATTCCTTGTATTCGTTGCCGTAATATTTTTACATGATTCGGCCGCAGCCGACGACCAATGTTACCAATGCCATCGTTCAACCGGCGATAAGCCGTCGTCATTATTCAAGAATGATGTTCATGCTTCAAAAGGAATTTCATGCGCCGGATGTCATGGCGGTAATTCAAAAACAGATGACATGGAAAATGCGATGGATCCCAATGCCGGATTCATAGGCGTTCCCAAAGGGAATAACATTTCAAAAGCTTGTGCAGACTGCCATTCGAATTCCTATAAAATGAAAGGATTTGATTCCAAGCTGACGACGAATCAATTGGAAAATTTACAAACCAGTGTCCACGGAAAATCTTCGGTAGCTGGGGGAGAGCATATTGCTCAATGTATAACTTGCCACGGTGCGCATGGGGTTGTATCTGTGAAAAATCCTGCTTCACCTATTCATTCTCTCAATGTCGTGAAAACCTGCTCGCAGTGTCATTCTAATGCAAACTTCATGAAGACATACAATCCATCGCTGCCGATCGATCAGTTAGAAAAATATCGGACGAGCGTACATGGGATGAAGAATGAAAAAGGCGATTCGAAAGTAGCAGAGTGTGCAAGCTGCCACGGCAGTCATGATATCCGTAATGCAAAGGATGCAAAATCGAAAATATATGCGGTAAATCTGCCAACGACTTGTTCAAAATGCCACAGCGATGCAGAATACATGAATGAATATAAAATACCAACAGACCAGTTTGATAAGTTTTCTAAGAGTGTTCACGGGAATGCCCTTCTTCAGAAACATGATGTTGCCGCACCTGCTTGCAACGATTGTCACGGAAACCATGGTGCAACCCCACCGGGAGTTGAGTCAATCTCTAAAGTTTGCGGCACGTGTCATGCGTTGAACGCTGAATTATTCTCAGCAAGTCCACATAAAAAAGTCTTTGATGAAAAGAAACTTCTAGAGTGCGAAACATGCCACGGCAATCACGAAATCATTGCGGCAACAGATAAGCTTCTTGGTGTTTCTTCCGATGCAGTGTGCAGTCAATGCCATAAAGAAAATGAGAATCCAAAAGGATTCAGAGTCGCGCAGTTGATGCGCCAATTGATCGACAGCTTGGAGACATCAGAGAAATTTGCCGGTTCTTTAGTGGACGAAGCAGAGCAAAAAGGGATGGAAATTTCTGAGGCGAAATTCAAGTTGCGGGATATTAGGCAAGAACGTTTGCAGGCGCGCACTAGGGTGCATTCATTTAACGAAGAGAATTTCCGCG
>JACQYX010000379.1 GCA_016207985.1 Ignavibacteriales bacterium
ACAGAGTTCGATGTTCAGCAGTTCATGCTAAAGAATTTCCATGACAATGGTTTAATATCGAATGAAGCTCCGAACTGTTCCGTAAATGCAAACAGCGGCAATCCACACTATGAGCCGATAAAAGATGTCCATTTAGAATTGCACGAAGGAGATTTCGTTCTCATAGACCTATGGGCAAGAAAGAATAAACCGGGTGCAACACAGAACGATATTACCTGGGTTGGTTTTCTTGGAAAAGAAGTTCCCGAGAAGTACACAAAGATTTTCAACATCGTCAAGGGTGCCCGTGATGCCGCAGTGGATTATTTGAAGAAATCGTTCGCTGAAAAGAAGACTGTTCGCGGCTGCGATGTGGACGACGTATGCCGGAACTACATCAAGCAGTATGGGTATGGTGAATACTTTATACATCGCACAGGACATTCCATAACTCAGGACGTACACGGAAGTGGTGCAAACATAGACAATCTTGAAACTCGGGACGAGAGATCAATCATTCCAGAAACCTCGTTCTCGATTGAGCCGGGGATTTATTTCATCGGAGATTTTGGAGTTCGTTCCGAAATCGATGTTTATATCTCGAAGAATTATGAAGTCATTGTTACAGGTGCACCGAGACAGCAGGAAGTTGTTGCAATATTGAAGTAGTGCTGTAAAAAGATATAAGTTCACATGGAAAGGTCGTGAACAAGAGTATAGAAATAGCCGAAACGGAAAAATTATCCCAATTTTTTCCGAAAACGTGCCACGCTAAGTCCAAGGATTATAATGCCGAAGACGAGTAAAGCCGCTGCCTGCTGCCATAAAAATTCTATACCGATCCCTTTTAAGAATAATCCCCTAACGATAACAAAATAGTACCGGAGAGGAATAAGATATGAGATGTACTGAAGAATGAGCGGCATATTCTCTATCGGGAATACGAATCCTGAGAAGAAAATCATCGGAAGCATAAAGAAAAAGATTGCCGTCATCATCGCTTGCTGTTGTGTATGCGAGATTGTTGAAGTGAACAATCCCAATCCAAGCGTTGTCATCAGAAAAATGATACTCAGAAAAATCAGGAGAAGAATTCCTCCTTTCACAGGTAAACCGAAAATTAACAATGCAACAAAAACAACCAGCACGACATCTATAACACCGATAATAAAAAATGGGGCAAGTTTTCCGATGATAAGCTGAAAAGGACGAATCGGTGTTACGATTAATTGCTCCAATGTGCCGAGTTCTTTTTCTTTGACGATTGCAAGCGATGTTAAGATCACGGTCATGACCATAAGCAACAAACCGAGAACGCCGGGAACCATAAAGTTCCGACTTTTCAATTCCGGGTTATACCACACACGCACCTCAGGTGTTATTCTTGTCGGTATTCTGACCTGACCACGTTTCATCAGTGATTCGAGTAAAATATTTTGTGAATATTGAGACACGATCATCGAGCCATATGAAAACCCGATTCCAGCAGATACAGTCTCCGTTCCATCAGCAATCAGTTGTAATGGTGTAGAAATTCCTTTACCGAGATCCCGCTGAAAACCTTTCGGTATCACCAATGCAATTGATGCATGTCCGTCGTCTAACCAGTGATCTACATCCTCATGGCGTCCAATAAATCCTTTTACTGAAAAATATCCTGTCGCTGTAAAATGATCGACTAACTCGCGGCTTGCAGCGGAATGATCCATATCGCATACAATCAATGGAATATCTGAAACATCCAGCGATGCCGCATAACCAAGAATCAGTAGCTGAAAAATTGGTGCAATAAAACTGATGCCTAACAATTTCTTATCCTGCCGTAACTGCAGAAATTCTTTTTTAATTATATTGAGAATGGTTTTCATATCGACATCATGAAATTATTTTCTTCAACCGGATAGAACTTACTGCTATTACCGCAACGGCAAATGCAAACATAAACAATAACGATTCCCAAAATGCGCTAATACCGACACCTTTTAAAATAATTGCACGCAGGGCGACCAAAAAATGTCGTGCCGGTATAAAATAGGTGATCGCTTGAATTATCAACGGCATATTACGTATCGGGAAAACGAAACCGGACAGGATAAACGTCGGTAGCATCGTTGTAATCGCGGCAATCATAAAAGCAACTTGCTGTGTTCCCGCGATTGTAGATATAAGCAAACCCATCCCGAGTGCACCTATAAAAAATACTACTGTAACGAGCGCCAGCAACAGTAAACTTCCCTTTATACTCACATCAAAAAGAACGTATCCGAGTACTAATATCATAACGGTAGCGATAAGCGAGATAACGGTATATGGGATTGTCTTACCGAGAATCAGCTCAATCGGTTTTACAGGAGAAACCATGATTTGTTCGATTGTACCCAATTCCCTTTCGCGGACGACTGCAAGTGCGGTAGAAATGACGGCGGTAACCATCAGGATAAATGCGATAAGTCCGGGGACAAGAAATTTTGCGCTCTTCAATTCAGGATTATACCACACACGCGGTTGAAAATTTATTGGAACCACGATAGCACGACCACCCTGAGCGCTGAAATTTTCCATCATAATTTTCGATGAATACTGCTGAACGATCATATTGACATATCCGAGCAAGGTTGAACCCGTATTCGAGTTCGATCCGTCGATAATTACTTGAACGGATGTCTGTTCTCCACGTGCAAGCTGTTCGGAATATTTCGATGGTATCACAAGCACAATCTTGATATATCCGCCATCCAGCAATCCGTCGATCTCCGATTTACTTTTTAGCTGTATTGTATAATCAAAATATTCGCTCCGGAAAAATTGCTGAATAAATTCCCTGCTCATGTAGCTGTTATCTTCGTCGTACACTGCCATTGCGGTATGCTTGATGTCGAAGTTCAGCGCATATCCGAACATGAACAACATCAATGCGGGAATAAACAACAACACCGCAAGCACTCGCTTATCGCGTTTAATTTGACGAAACTCTTTTCGAACGATTGGAAGAATATTCAATGCCATAAATTCTTTATCCTACGCTACTTCCTGCTGAACACGTTCATCTTCGGCTGCTATGAAATGTATGAACACATCTTCCAATGACGGAATTATTTTTTCAATCTGAGTTGTCTGAATACCGTTTGCTAATAGCGTCTGTTTTATAAAAGTTGTTGCCTGCGGCTGGCTTGCCGTACTGATATGAAAAGCAGAACCGAATATCGACGTTTCAGAAGTCCATGGCTGCTGTCGCAGAAGTTCTATGGCATCGATCGGATTACTACAATGTACTTCATAAACATCGTATCGATCCAGGCGATGTTTCAATTCATTCGGTGAACCAATCGCCACAAGTTTTCCACTATAAATGAATCCGATCGTATTGCAGTGTTCCGCTTCGTCCATATAATGTGTGGTAACGAAAACCGTCGTTCCTCGACTGGAAAGTTCGTAGATCAAATCCCAAAAATTCCGACGCGATACCGGATCGACACCGCCCGTCGGTTCATCTAAAAATAGAATCGGTGGCTCATGCAGAATGGAACACCCGAGTGCAAGCCGCTGTTTCCATCCACCTGCAAGTGAATGTGTCATAATTTGTTCCTTGCCCCGAAGTCCTGCCATTTCGATTGCCCACTTTTTACGTTCGCGCAAACGTTCATCGTCTAATCCGTATATTCCACCGTAGAAATTGATATTCTGCTCAACAGTCAAATCTTCGTACAAGGAAAACCGCTGCGACATGTAGCCGATGTTCTCTTTCACCGCATCCGGATTTTTTGTAATATGGAGTCCGGCGACTGTTCAACTGGCGGAAGTCGGGGAAAGCAATCCGAACAGCATTCGA
>JACQYX010000369.1 GCA_016207985.1 Ignavibacteriales bacterium
GACGACATCACCTTTGAGGTTCATTCAGGGGAGATATTGGGTTTCCTCGGACCAAATGGTGCCGGAAAGACCACTACCATGCGCATCATTACATGCTATCTCTCGCCGAGTGCCGGCTCGATTAAAGTGGAGGGTCATGATGTTCATTCGGATTCGTTAGCTGTTCGCAAATTGGTTGGATACTTGCCGGAACAAAATCCGCTTTATTTGGACATGAATGTTCTTGAGTATCTCGAGTATACAGCTCAGCTCCAGGGTGTTCCGAAGCCGCTTGTTCCTCGCCGCATGAAAGACATGGTCGAAGGTTGCGGTTTAGCTGAGATGAAGCATAAAGATATCGGACAACTTTCAAAAGGTTATCGCCAGCGTGTCGGACTTGCGGCAGCTATGATCCATGATCCGAAGGTGCTTATACTTGACGAGCCAACCAGCGGCTTGGATCCGAACCAGATCGTAGAAATACGTGGTCTCATTCAACAACTCGGCAAACAAAAGACTGTAATTCTCTCAACACACATTTTACCGGAAGTGCAGGCAACTTGTAATAGGGTGATCATCATTAATCGTGGGAAGATCGTGGCTGATGGTCCGATTGCAGATTTACAGAGAAGTTTACACGGTGGTGAGAAGATCGTCCTTGAAGTCGAGATCCCTGGTGATCAATCGTTCGAGATGGTTTCGGTTCAGGTAAAGAGTATTCCGGCAATCGAGACGGTATCGTTAATCAATGAACAGAACGGTATTAAAAAATTTAGCGTTGAAACTTCGGATGCCACCGATATTCGAAAAGAATTATTTAATCTTTGCATTCAAAAGGGATGGGGCTTATTAGAGCTACATCGGGTTCAAACGAGCCTTGAAGATATTTTCAGACAATTAACTTCTGATTCATCAAAATGAAATTCGCAAATATAAAATATATTTTCCAGAAAGAACTTAGATCGTTCTTCAACTCACCGATTGCTTATATTGTTATCGTCGTATATCTTACTATCCTTGGATGGTTCTTTGTGAGTAATCTGTTCCTCAACAATATGTCGACTCTGCGAACAGTGTTCGAGATGACACCGTTCCTGCTTCTCTTCTTCGCACCCGCTATGACGATGCGGCTGATTTCTGAAGAAAAGAAGTCGGGTACACTCGAGCTTCTCTTCACAAAACCTATCAAAGAATATGAGATAGTCACGGGGAAGTTTCTTGCTGCATGGGTCCTGTACTTTTTCACGCTGCTGCCGACTTTATGTTACTACATAACTATCACGATGATCGGAACGCTCGATACCGGTGCAGTCATCGGCGGTTATCTCGGACTGCTGCTTGTGGGTGCGGTTTTTTTAGGAGTAAGCGTTTTTGGCTCGGCGCTGACAGAGAATCAAGTAATTGCATTTATCGTCAGTTTGTTTATCGTCTTTGCATTGTTCATGCTCGATAAGATACTCTTCTATTTGCCGACCCAGATTGCGATCGTCCTCGAGTATCTCAGTGTTGATTACCATTTTTCGAATATCGCTCGCGGTGTGATCGATACACGAGATATCGTTTATTATTTCTCGATGATCGGATTTTCACTTTTGCTTGCAACCAATGTTCTACAAAAACGCCGATTTGCATAATGGAGTGTAATAACGTATGAGCAAAAAACAAATAATATTCCGCATCGTTCTTGTCCTCGGTATCGTTGTTCTAATCAATATAATTGGACTTCGATTCTTTAAACGTTTCGACCTGACAAACGGAAACATCTACACACTCTCCGATGCAAGTAAGAACCTTGTCAAATCGCTTGACGATAAATTTTTAGTGAAAGCGTACTTTACTTCAGATTTACCACCGGAGTATGCAAACAATCGTCGTGACTTGAGAGATTTATTGGATGAATACCGCGCATACGCAGGCGGTAATTTTCAATATGAATTCATCGATCCCGGTAAGAAGGAAGAGATAGAACAGGAAGCCCAGCGTTATGGTATTCCGCCGGTTCAGGTGCAAGTGTTAAAAGAAGATAAACTCCAGATCGAGAAGGCGTACATGGGAATGGTATTCCTGTACGGTGACAAGCAGGAGCGCGTACCAGTCATCCAGACAACGCTCAATCTTGAATATGAGGTCAGCTCGGCAATCAAAAAGATGACATCGAAGGAATTAAAAAAGATTGGTTTCCTTACGGGTCAGGGTGAGGCGACACTTCAGCAAATGAGCCGGTTACAGGAGATTCTTACGAAACAATATCAAGTGACACCGGTGGATGTGAACGATGGGAAACCGATTCCGTCTGATATTTCAGTATTGATGGTTGTTGCACCATCGCAGCCATTCAAGAGTTGGGAAAAATTTCTTATCGACCAGTATTTAATGAGAGGCGGAAAAATTGCATTTCTTATTAATAAAATAAATGCGACGTTGCAGACCCAATATGGAAATCCACTTAACGTGAATATCGACGATTTGCTCGAGTCGTACGGTGTCAGGATAAACAGCGATCTTGTTCGGGATGTTAGTTGTGCTTATGTCAGTGTCCAGCAGCAAGCGGGATTCATGGTTATCCAAAACCAGATTACCTTTTATTATTTACCACGCGCAGGGGAGTTTGATAAGAAGAGTCCGATTGTTAAAGATTTAAGCTCGGTTGTATTTTACTTCACAAGCTCAATTGATACGAGTTTGATCCGTTCGAAAGGATTAGCTTCGCAAGTGTTGGTGAAAACGTCGAACAAGAGCGGCAGGCAGGAAAATGTTTTCATCATCAGCCCGACTATGCAAGCGACAAGAGAAATGTTCAGTGAATCGGGCATTCCACTGACCGTAGCTGTCGAAGGCGCCTTTGCAAGTGCATTCGGGAATAAACCGATCGGAGTCGATACGAGTTTCAAAGGAACGTTAGATACGACCAACCGACTTGTTACCGGGAAAGTATCGAAGATAATCGTTGTCGGAGATGGTGATTTTGTTCAAGATCAGTTATCCGGTGGAAATCGTGACAATTTTATACTTGCTGGAAATTTCATCGATTGGCTTGCCGATGACATCGGTTTAGCCGCGATTCGATCTCGTGAGAGTGGCATGAAGCCGCTTGATGAAGTAAGTGAAAGCACGAAAACCTGGTTGAAAGGTTTGAACCTTGCCTTACCGCCGATCATTGTTGTTGTTGTCGGAATCGTACGATGGCGGTGGCGTATCTCTATGCGAAAAAAACTTGAATCAAGAGGATTGTAGATTTTTATTGGAAGAAGAATGCAATGAATAAATCAACAACTCTGCTCATAGCACTACTAATAGTTTTAGGAATTGTCGTATATTTCCTGCTCCCATCTTCAAGCGAGCGTGAGGCAAGTTATAAACCTGCTCTCGCATCTATCAAAATTGACTCCGCCGCTGTGGTGAAAATTGAGATCAAGCAGCCATCCGCAGTGGTCGTGCTCGAAAACATTGGCGGTAATTGGGAGGTGACATCTCCTCTTCATGCGTCAGCCGATCCGATTGCTATCGCCCAACTACTAAATGGATTTTCAAAATTCACCGTTGGCAGTCTCATCTCATCCAATCCGGAAAAACAACATCTCTTCCATGTCGATACTTCCGGGACACGCATAACGATTGCAGACCGTACCGGCAAAACCACAAGTATGATTATCGGTAAAATGGGACCATCATTCTCCGAGGTCTACTTCCGATTACCCGACTCAAAAGATGTTTATCTCGGCGAAGGGATCGATACATGGAGTGTCAATAAGAATGTTAAAGATTGGCGAGATCGTTCAATTGTCCGAACAACATCCGAATCGATCAAGGAATTGAATATTACAGTGGGATCGAAGGTTTATTCATTTAATCACGAAGGTTCTATTTGGAAAGCCGGTGATAAAACATTAGAAACAAGCGAGATGAATCCAATTTTGAATACGCTCTCGAATTTGCGAGCAGATGATTTCGTCGATACTGTTACCGAGATAAAATCCAAACCGATTTATATAGCGATCAAAGGTTTTGAGAATGTCTCGCTCAGTCTCTATCCGATACTGCCCGATACGGCAAAGTATTTCGTTCGAGCTTCAAAATCGTCTCAGTTGTATGTGATAAGCAAATGGACGGCACAACAACTTTTCAAGCCGATAGAGAAATCCCCGACGGCTCCTCGAACCGTTCAACCGGTTGTTGAAACTCCGGTAACTGAGATAACTCCTGAGCCAAGAGAAGAAAAACCGACGAAAGAAGCACTTGCTCCAATTATGAAGGAGGAAATGCCTCCACCACCGCCGGATACAAAACCTGAGAAAGAAATTATAAAGCCGAAACCGGAAGTCGGGAAAAAACAACCCACGAAGACAGACA
>JACQYX010000361.1 GCA_016207985.1 Ignavibacteriales bacterium
TATCGATCAGGTGTTCGAATCGAGATCGCAAAAGATACCTGTCATGGTATCAGGAACAATTACAGATGCGAGCGGAAGAACACTATCGGGTCAGACTGTTGAAGCATTCTTGATCTCTTTATCCCACGCCAATCTATTTAGTATCGGATTAAATTGTTCAACCGGTGCAAAAGATATGTTCCCTCGATTAATGGAGTTGGCAAGAAAAACCAATCTGTTTGTTAGTGCTTATCCGAATGCAGGTTATCCAAACCAATTCGGAATGTATGATGAGACTCCTGAGATAATGTCGAAGCAGATAAAAGAATATTTAGAGTTAGGTCTTGTTAACATTCTCGGTGGATGTTGCGGCACTACCCCTGAGCATATCCGAGTATTTTCAGAATTAGCTTCTAATGCGAAGTCTAGAATACGAGGAGACATTAAGAGGGAAACAAAAGTTAGCGGTTTAGAGCCGTTAATAATCAATCCTGAGAGAAATTTTATCAATATCGGTGAGCGTACGAATGTGATGGGTTCTCAAAAATTTGCCCGACTGATAAGAGAAGAAAAGTTTGAAGAAGCTCTTTCGGTGGCGCGGGAACAAGTGGAAGGTGGTGCTCAAATCCTCGATGTATGCATGGACGAAGCGATGATCGATGCGGAGAAATCGATGACAACGTTTTTGAATTATCTTGCATCAGAACCGAAAATCTCTCGTCTGCCTCTAATGATTGATTCCTCGAAGTGGTCTGTTATTGAATCTGGTTTAAAGTGTGTTCAAGGCAAATCGATTGTTAACTCTATTAGTTTAAAAGAGGGTGAGAAAGTTTTTAAAGAACGAGCAGAACGATGCCGCAGATTCGGTGCGGCAGTAATCGTGATGGCATTCGATGAGAAGGGTCAAGCCGAAACGTATGAGCGAAAGATCGAAATCTGCGAGCGAGCATATAACATACTAACTAAAGAGATTATCTTCCCGCCGGAGGATATTATTTTCGATCCGAATATCCTCGCCATCGGAACTGGCATCGAGGAACATAATAATTTTGCCGTCGATTATATTAAAGCTGTAAAATGGATCAAAGAAAATTTACCATTCGCGAAGGTAAGCGGTGGAGTCAGTAATTTATCTTTCGCTTTCAGAGGTAATGACCGGATTCGTGAGGCGATGCATTCTGTTTTTTTGTATCACGCGATTAAAGCAGGAATGGATATGGGTATCGTGAATCCTTCCATGTTAGAGGTATATGATAATATTCCAAAAGACTTACTCGCAAGAGTAGAAGACGTCGTACTGAATCGTAGAAGTGATGCCACCGAACGATTGATTGTTTTCGCAAAACAATTGAAATCTACAACTGATCAAAAGAGAACCATTGTAGCATGGAGGAAGAAACCTGTTCGGGAGAGAATAACATATTCACTCGTTGAAGGGATAGACGAATATATTCAAATTGACGTTGAGGAAGCGAGCAAAGAATATCAACGTGCACTCGATGTTATAGAAGGTCCATTGATGGATGGAATGAATGTCGTGGGCGATTTATTTGGTTCCGGGAAAATGTTCCTCCCACAGGTTGTGAAAAGCGCACGAGTGATGAAAAAAGCGGTCGCGTTTTTAATGCCTTATATTGAAAAGGAGAAGGATAAGAATTCGGCTCAAGGTTCGGTTCGAAAAATATTGATGGCGACCGTCAAAGGCGATGTCCATGATATCGGAAAGAATATTGTCGGTGTCGTGTTGGGTTGTAATAATTATGAGGTTATCGACTTGGGGGTGATGGTCCCTGCTGATAAAATCGTGAAGTATGCAAACGACAACAAAGTTGATATCGTCGGATTAAGCGGCTTAATTACACCTTCTCTGGACGAAATGGTATTTGTGGCAAAAGAAATGGAGCGCCATCGATTATCGATACCAATATTAATAGGCGGTGCAACTACATCGGAGATTCATACTGCAGTGAGAATTGCTCCTGAATACACGCATCCTGTTATACATGTTAAGGACGCCTCGAAGAGTGTTGGTGTTGTAGCGAACTTGTTTTCGAAAGATAATAGGCAAGCTTTTATCGAAAAAATTACAAATGATTATGATAGAATTCGGCTTAGTCATCTATCCCAACGGTCACGGAAGAATTATATCAGCATAGATGAAGCAAGGCAGAATCATTTCAAGATAGATTGGAATATAACTGTAATAGTGAAACCCTCGTTTATCGGTTGTAAAACTTTTTCCAATTATCCGCTTGAAGAGATTGCTAAATATATCGATTGGACATTCTTTTTTCATGCATGGAAAATTAAAGGGAGGTATCCCGATATTTTCAACGATCCAATAAAAGGAAAAGAGGCGAAGAAATTATTTGATGACGCCCAGCAATTGTTGGATACAATTCACTCGAAAAAGTTATTAATCGCCAATGGAGTCATTGGTCTTCATCCCGCTAATGCAATCGGCGACGACGTCGAAGTATATTCGGATGAAACGAGAAAGGTCTTGACTGTATTTCATTTTTTAAGAAATCAACAATTAAAGGATAAATCTGAATCGAATTTATGTTTAGCCGATTTTATCGCTCCGAAAAGCAGCGATATTATTGATTATCTCGGTTGCTTTGCAGCTACAGCAGGGATTGGAGTGGATGATTGTGTAAAAGATTTCCAGAGTATACATGATGATTATAATGCGATCATGATAAAAATTCTCGCAGATCGATTGGCTGAGGCTTTCGCAGAACTGCTCCATGAAAAAGTAAGGAAAGAATTATGGGGATATTCACCTGACGAGAAATATGATCTCCCATCGTTGGTGAAAGAACGTTATCAAGGAATCAGACCGGCGATCGGCTATCCATCGATACCCGATCATTCGGAGAAGAGATTGTTATTTGAATTGCTTGATGTTGATAAAAATGCTAACATACATTTAACTGAGACATCTGCCATGCATCCCGGTGCTTCGGTGTGCGGTTTTTATTTTGCTAATTCTCGGTCACGATATTTCAATGTGGAAAATATCTCGATCGATCAGCTCGAGGATTATGCGCTTCGAAAGAAGATAACAGTTAGCGAAGCGGAAAAATGGTTGTCTCAGAATCTTAATTATATCTGAAAAATAATCAAACGCTAAGAATAAATAAAAGAAAAAATTAATAACTAATAGGAATACTTATGAGTCGTTTTCATTTCTTCACGCTTCTAATAATTGCATTTCATATTTTCGAAATAAATAATACACTTGCTTGTACAAATTTATTAGTGACCAAAGGTGCCTCAAAAGATGGAAGCACGATGATATCTTACAGTGCCGATTCGTTTAATTTTTATGGTGAACTTTATCATTTCCCTGCGGCAGTCTATCCCGACGGTTCGATGGTTGATATATATGAATGGGATACAGGAAAATTCTTAGGAAGGATCAAGCAAGCGAGAGAAACGTACAATGTTGTAGGCAACATGAATGAATATCAAGTCTCGATTGGTGAGACTACTTTCGGAGGTCGTGAAGAGCTTCACAATCCGAAAGGTATTATTGATTATGGAAGCATGATCTACCTTGCACTCCAGCGTTCAAGAAGTGCGAGGGAAGCAATAAGAATCATGACCGATCTCGCCTCTGAGTATGGTTATTGCAGTGAAGGTGAATCGTTCTCAGTCGCAGATCCCAATGAAGCATGGATATTCGAGTTGCTCGGTCATGGTGAGGGTGTGAAGGGGGCAATCTGGGTTGCCGTGCGTATACCAGACGGATATGTATCGGCTCATGCGAATCAGGCACGTATTACTACGTTTCCATTGAACGATCCGAATAATTGTCTCTATGCACCCGATGTGATTTCATTTGCACGAGAAAAAGGATGGTTTAAGGGAAAAGATTCTGAATTTAATTTCTCGGCAGTATACGCTCCGTTAGATTTCGGTGCAATCCGATTCTGCGATGGTAGGGTTTGGTCGCTGTTCCGACGTGTAAACAGCACGATGGAAAAGTATATTTCCTATATCAAAGGAGAGAATTTAGAAAGAATGCCGCTTTACATCAAACCAGATCAGAAACTTTCTGTTCAAGATGTTCAGCATCTCATGCGTGATCATTTCGAAGGGACTGAATTCGATATGACGAAGGGTGTTGCCGCAGGTCCATATGGAATGCCATACAGATGGCGACCATTGACTTGGAAGTATGAAAGTCAAAATTATTTCAACGAGCGACCAATCTCAACTCCGCAAACTGGATTTTCATTTGTTACACAAGCTCGCTCTTTTCTTCCGAACGAAGTCGGTGGAATTATTTGGTTCGGTGTTGATGATACTTATATGACTGTCTATGTGCCTATGTACACATCGATAACAAAAGTACCTTACAATTACCAAAAGGGTCTTGCTTCATTGGGGAAATTTAATTGGGAATCGGTTTTTTGGGTTTTTAATTGGGTTTCAAACTTTGCTTATCCGAAATATTCTCTTGTCATCGACGATATTCAAACTGTTCAAGCTGAATTAGAAGGAATGTTTGCTTCGCGTCAGGAGACTATCGAGAAGACTGCACTTGCTCTTTATAAAAACTCTAAGGGTGAAGCTGTTGACTATCTGACGAAATATTCATGTGAGATGGGTGACCTGACATACAAACGCTGGAAGAAATTAGGTGAAGATTTACTCGTAAAATACATGGACGGTGTTGTGAAGGATGAATACTTTAAACCGAAAAATGTGGGTTATCCCGAAAATTTCAAGAAATATATCGTACAAGAAGCGGGTGACGCGATGATAGTAAAAAAACTTCCCGGTGCCGACGATCTCGCTTATAATAATCACATCGAAGAAGCAGATAAATTATTGAAGGAAAAGAAATATACTGAGGCAAAAGAACGATACAAAAAAGCATTTGATTTAAAGCCAAACGAGGGCTATCCCAAAGCACAGATCGATAAGATCGATAAAATGCTGGCAGAAATAGAGGAATTATTTAAGAAGCATTTCTCGAATTAAATAATCTGAATTGTCAAGTAATAAATGCCTAAAGATACATCGATTGATGAGAACGCAAATAAAGTTGACATTGTTGATAAAGTAATTACTAGAATTACAGCGTTAATTTTTACAACACTCGTTATCGTCTTTGCTTTCAGGGAAATTTATAGTCCCGATATCGGTTTTCATCTGCGAGCCGGTGAGTGGATAATCCAGAATCTAAAAGTCCCTGCCCAAGATACCTTCACGTATACTTCCAGTGCGCATGATTACGTCGACATGCACTGGCTGTATCAAGTTGTCATAGCAGCTATCAATAAAATTTCAGGTGATTTTGGGTTAGTGGCAAGTCATGCATTCCTGCTCGTCCTAAGCTTCTTTATCTTGTATTTACGAAGCGATAGAAAACAGAAAATAAACAAAGCATCGAATTGGCATTTTATTTTTTTTCTCGCGATAACATCTGCATCAGTTCTCTTCGAGCCGCGTCCTCACATTCTCTCCTGGCTGATATTCACTCTAATGCTTCTTATTTTAGAAGAATACGATCGAGGGAGAGGCAAATTTCTTTTTCTTCTGCCTCTGTTGATGCTGATCTGGACTAACACCCATACACTTTTCATCTTGGGGTGGATCGTACTCGGATGTTATTTGGTTGGAATAGCTTTTAGAGATAGAAAGATTTGGACTCCACTGACAAAATATGCAATCTTATCAATAATCGTTTCTTTCCTGAATCCTTATTTCTCAAAGGGAGTGGCTCTTCCATTTGTGCAATTTCAGCTTCTCCAGCCGCATAATGTTTTCAAAGATGCGATTGCTGAATTGACATCCCCAATAAATTTAGACAGCTATTTCTTCAACAGTCGTTTTGTTTTCCTCCAGCCGTTGATGTGGTTTCATGCTTTTTTGATTTTAAGTGTTATTTCGTTCATCAGAAGATTGAAACAAATCCAGCTTCATGACTTTCTTATATATGGCTTATTTTTATATCTCGCAGTTTCAAGTGTAAGGAATATCGGCTTTTTCGTATTAGCGGTTCTTCCTGCAACTATCGAAGGATTACAGCCAAAACTAATCGCATCGGAGGATGAAACGAACAAAAAACGAGGAATAAGAAGAATACTCCATCTCATGGGTGAGAGGCGGGGTCAATCGATTTTGGACATTACAACTATCGGTGTCACACTCGTTTTAATTCTAGCCATCGTAACTGATGTCTATTACATCAACTATCGTTCACATGATCGCTTCGGATACCGATTCAACGAACACGTTCTGCCGGTGCGGGCAGCAAAGTTCTTAACGGACAATAATCTCGATGGGAAAGTACTCAACCATTTTAACTTTGGGGGTTACCTGATATATGCACTTCCTCAAAAAATATTTATTGATGGAAGAACTGAAGTGATGGGAGAAGAGTTTTTCTACAAATATTCTATTCTTTGGAATCAGGTCGATAAGAGTCCGATTCTCCAAAAGTATGATCCTGACATTATTATTTTTCCTCACCAAAATGATTTTCTCTGGATACATTATCTCAGGAAAGATTCACTCTGGCGTTTAGTATACGTTGATGAACTTGCTGTGGTATATCTCAAAACCGGTTACGCCGATGATATCCCGCATTTTAATAGCTCTAAGTCGTTGGCTGGGTACGGTGAAATAGACGATGCTCAGACGGATGAAATCTTGAAGAAGGACTACCCAAGTGGTTTGCCTTTGGTTTCATTCACGAAGCAGTATTTCCCGTTGACAGAACTTGGCTTATCTACGTTTTATTATTACAACGATCAGTTTGATGAAGCGATACATGTTGGAATTAACGGATTACTACGCACAACAGTAGCGTGTCCGGAGATGTATTACAATTTAGGGCATTATTTTTTTGAGAAGCGGGATTTTGAAAGATCGATATATTGTTATGAACGATTTCTCAAAACAAACAACGACGAGCTTGCCCGTCATCGATCGAAAATGATTCGCTCGGGCAGAATACAGGTCTGGGAAGATAAATAAATATTAAACGATAGCCGCAACTTGGAGCGGTAGTTGATTTTCTGAATCAGGTTGATTAGGATGGTTCTGAATTTCTTCACTCGGTGATTGACCGGGCGGAGTATGCATCTCGTTTCCCAAGATAGTTTCCTCAGGTGGTCCGCTTTTTTTCCATGGTTTTGTTTTCAACCATTCATAAAGATTGTTGACAGCGAGTAAGCATAAAAGAATAGCAATTAACGGCAGTATCAAATTGATTATATCCGGTGTTCCTTTTTGAAACATCATTATTGCTATCATGATCACCTCTTCAGTTGTACGAATTTATTTTAATGTAAAAACCTATTTCACAAATAGCAAATTGTAAGTTGACAACCAACCGAAAAATCATTAAAATAACATGTTCAGTTCCCAAATACTTCAATATTCAACAAATCTAGGGATAGTCTTATGAAACAACAAAATTATGTCAATCATAAACGATTCGTTTTCATGTTTCATGTAGTATTATTTATTCTGATACTTTTAACGATTGGCGGTTCATTGGTAAATCTATGGAAATCGTTTGGTGACCATTCACGAATTTACAGTTCTTCGCTGATAAGTGTCGTGAGTGTGTGCTTGTTATTGATGTTTTTCTTTATGAGGATTTTTGCATTGAAAGCCCAGGATAGGGCGATTCGGGCAGAGGAGAATTTGAGACACTTCGTTCTCACGGGTAAGCTTTTAGACTTTCGTCTTACGATCAGACAAATCATCGGACTTCGTTTTGCGTCGGATGAAGAGTTTGTTGTACTTGCGAAACGAGCAGCAGAGGATTATCTAAGTGAAGACGCCATCAAGCGTGCGGTGAAAAATTGGAAAGGAGATTATTACAGGGTTTAAAATCATAATACATTTCACTGGACTATCCCTTTTTAGATAAGGTTTTAAAACGAGCCTGGAGCAACAGAATGACAAAGGAATAATTATGAATGAAATACTATTTGATTTTTTATCACATCAAGCTTGGGCAGACGCAGAACACTGGAATGCATTTGAAGATTATCCGGTTGCTCTTACTGATGATGCAATTAAAAAACGTCTACATCATATTTATGAAGCGGAGCGTGCATTTCTTCTTCTAGCCCAAAAGAAACAACTCAACAGAAATGATTTTGGTAAAACTCATGACATGCCACAGCTAAAGGATTTGATGAAGCACAATCATCTTGAAGCCGCCGAGTTTATGAAAGATATTACTCCTGATCAGCTTAAAGAAGTTATTTCAATTCCCTGGTTTAAAGATCCACCGATAATTATCACGATTGAACAAGCACTCACTCAAGCCGCGATGCATAGTCATTATCACCGTGCGCAGAATGCAGCACGCTTGCGTGAGCTGGGAGGTGAACCACCGCTAACAGATTTGATTATGTGGTATTGGAAGGGGAAACCGGAAGCGAGATGGAAAACGTAAAGATGTAAAACGAATGTACAACACGACTCGACATAATAATCCGTTACAATGTTATCATTGATATTGTTTTTGTTCCCTAACGATAAATCGTATTTATGATAAATCAAAAAAGCGATAAAGTTCAACGGCTTGCAATTATTCTAATTATCATTGTTGTAACCTGTATTGCATATCAGAATGTATTGAACAATCGTTTCATCAATTTCGACGATACAGAATACGTTACCAAAAACGATCATGTCCATGACGGCATTTCTGTCGAAACAATAATCTGGTCCTTTAAATCTAATGATGCGGCAAATTGGCATCCACTTACTTGGATGTCGCATGCATTAGATTGCTCCCTTTTTGGTTTAGATGCAAAGTATCATCATGCGATGAATCTTTTGCTGCATCTTTTCAGTTCTATAATCTTATTCCTTGTAATTGATCGGATGACATCCGCAAGATGGCAGAGTGCTTTCGTTGCATTAATTTTTGCAGTCCACCCCCTCCATGTAGAATCTGTTGCATGGATAGCAGAACGGAA
>JACQYX010000049.1 GCA_016207985.1 Ignavibacteriales bacterium
AATCTCTTCCTCTTTCTCAGGACAGTACTCCGTCGCGATCTTCTTTGTCTCGGTACATATTGTGTCAATTTCGATCCCTTCCGGTTGATGGAAATATTCTAACGGCAATCCGATGTTTGGATCGTCGTAAATATATTTCATGAAGCGACCCCAGATTGGTGCCGATGCTCGGCCGCCCTGACCATCGCTAGTTGTGAAGTGCACAGACTTGTTATCAAAGCCAACCCATACTCCTGCTGTTATTTTGGGTGTGAATCCTATGAACCACGCATCGGCATATTCCTGTGTTGTGCCGGTTTTACCGGCAGCCGGTCTCACGAAATAATTTCTAACCCGCGCACCTGAACCGCCGTTCACTGTGCCTTCTAAAAGATTTGTTAGAATATATGCCGTCTCTTTACTCAATACTTCTTTCTTCGATGGCTGATTCTCTTCGATAACATTTCCATCTTTATCTTCGATTTTGAGAATCGATATTGGTTCTACATAAACACCCTCATTCGGAAAAACACCGAATGCAGCAGTCAGTTCTAATGGCTGTACTTCGCCTGTCCCAATCGCTAATGATTCGTACGGTGGTAACTCGGATTTTATGCCCATTCGGTGAGCGTATTGTATAACTGTATGGACGGGTGCGATCTCCATTATTGCACGGATAGCGATAAGGTTGATCGATTGTTTGATGGCTTCGCGGAGTGTGAATTTTCCACCGAAACTGTGATCAAAATTTTCCGGTGCCCAGCGTGTTCCATTCGCCATCACCATTGTGACGGGTTGGTTTAGTAATTCGAAACATGGAGCGTAGCCATTATCTATCGCGACTGTGTAGACGAATGGCTTGAACGCCGAGCCGGGCTGTCTCTTTATCTGTGTTACATGGTTGAGGCCATACTTGAAATTTTTAAATTCCGATCCACCCACCAGTGCTAAAATGTTTCCGTTGCCGTGATCGATTGCTACGAAACCGACCTCGATGCGCGATGCAATTTTTTTAACGGAATCGATGAATGCCTGGTTTTTCTTTAATACACGTGCGATGCTGTCGCGTTGTTTAGCTGTCGCACAATTCTGATATACGTCCGATGTCCGAATTGCCATCGAGACTGCTTGCTTCAATTCTTCTCTGTGGAATTTCCAGTTCCATTGTTTATTAAATGCGGGCTGATACTTCGTACTTTACCATCTGGCTTAGAACCGTGTTTCGTCGGTTAAGTGCTCGGTCAAGGTGTTTGAAAGGATCATATGCACCGGGACCTTTTAAAAGAGCGATAAGAAGTGCACTTTCTGAAAGAGTCAGCTCCGATGGATCCTTACCGAAATAGATTTGTGCTGCAGAGGCGATGCCGTATGCACTTCGTCCGAAGAATGCAACACTGAGATACATCTCTATAATTTCTTGTTTGGTATAATTTCGCTCGATCTGTACAGCGGTTATAAACTCCCTCATTTTTCGTGTCACTTTCCCGAAGACAGATTCATTCGTGCCTTTCAATTCGTAAAGATTGCGGGCGAGCTGTTGTGTGATAGTGCTCGCTCCCGGTCCAGTCCATAATCGGAGTGTGAATACATTTTTTATCATAGCACGAATAAACCTCGGCAGGTCGACTCCCCAGTGATTAAAAAAGTTTTTGTCCTCTGTTGCGATCAGAGCATTTACCAAATGTGGAGGGAGCTGACTTAAAGTAATCGATGTGCGGTTCTTGACGTAGAACTGATCGAGTACTTCTCCATCAATCGAATATACTCTCGTTGCCAGCTCTGGATTAGGATTTTCTAATTGTTCGAGCGATGGTAAGCCGGAAATAAGATAGATGATGTATGCCGCATCAAGAATAATAAAAGCCGCGGTTCCGATTATCAGCATCTTGCGATTGTTCTTATAAAGAGACTTAAATTTCATCTCTCAATCTCATTTCCATTCGTGCAATGTTAGCGAGCCGTTCTCAAGCTTGGCGTACCTATTATGAGTAATCCAATCGCCAAGATTTATGTACGTTCCGTGGTCGAAATCTTTCATAATTGGTACATGCCGATGTCCCATAATGACGTAATCGAATCCCTCATGGATTTTTTCCCGGGCAAATTTCAGCATGCCGTCTTCTTCGCCGTAGTGTTTATTTGAAGAATGCCCTCTGCTCGTTTTCGAGGATGATCGGGCAAGCTTCAGTCCTAAATCGGGATGAAGCCATGAGAAAAGCCAAATTGAAAATTTGTTACGCACTATCTTCTTTAAAATTCTATACCCCGCATCGTTCTTTGCCAAGCCGTCTCCATGATGGATAAATATCTTCTTTCCATCCACCGTGATATGAAATGGCTCGTGATATGTTTTCATCCCAATCTCATTCTGGAAATAATCCCTGTACCAGCAATCATGATTGCCTGCAAGAAAATGTATCGAAATACCTTTAGCCGATAATTCATCCAGCTTTGCGAGGATGCGGTGAAATCCTTTTGGGATGACGGTTCTGTACTCTATCCATGCATCGAACAAATCACCGACG
>JACQYX010000382.1 GCA_016207985.1 Ignavibacteriales bacterium
TTCCATAAGAACCGAAAAGAATTACCAACTCCGGATTGCAGGCATCAACAATCTCCTTTACAATATTTTTTATAGTCTTTTTTGAAATCAATCTAATTCCCGATACTTAAAAATTTGTCATGAGTCAATCGGCTTATAAACTTTCCAATTCTTTCATATGATGGATCAAAATTCTCACCGAATTTCTCTTTCATCTTTTCAGATATTTCACTAACAGTTGTGTTGCCATCACAGTGATTCCAGACAAAACTTCCAAACTCATCAAGTTTCACTTTGAAGTTTGGTCTCTTCAATCGCGGCATCAACCACTGCACAAGATAACGATTTTTAAATTTAGGAACGAGAAGGATAATTTTTTCATCATCTGATCGTTCCCATTGAAGTACCCGAAAGGGTTTTAAATCTAAAAGGTTTATCTTCTCGATTACTTTTTGTTTCATACTCTGTCAATCATTGGAAAATCAGATTCTTCATTCCGTCCCTAAAAAAAGGGACGGGATTCAGAATGACAACATTACATTACCGCAGTAGGTGGTGCGGGTTCATCCGGTTTGCCAGCATTTTTAACCGGTATCTTAATAAGAATCCAACCGATAATAGCAAAGATTACTAAGCTCGTTATGAACGAAGGTTCTTTGAAGATTGCAAAGAGCGGTATCTCGGCAAATGCTAATGCAGCAAACACCAATCCAATCAGTGCTTCACCTGCAATCAGACCCGAAGCGAGCAGTACACCAGTGTTTTCAATTCGTGCTTTTTGAGCATCGTTATGCTGCTTCTTTAAATTGATGCGGTCAACGACTCCTTTAAAAAGTCCACCGATAAAAATTGCAAACGTTGTTTCAAGCGGTAGATACATACCAACGCTGACGAGCATAGGGCTTCGCACTTGCATCAAAATTAATCCAAGTCCCATCAACATACCGACGATAATCAGTGGCCAAGCCATTTCACCTTTAACGATTCCTTGTGAAAGAAGAGCCATCAAACTTGCCTGAGGTGCCGGGAGTTTCGGTCCACCAAATCCACCTTCATAAGGTGGAATTGCCATTTTCCCGGCGTTTATATCCCCTTGCTGTAGAACTACCAACGGAATAAACATCACGATAGCGGCAAGTGCAACGCCAAACAAATCGCCAACTTGCATTTTCCAAGGAGTACCGCCAAGGATGTGTCCGACTTTCAAATCTTGCAGCATCTCACCAGCAACTGCCGATGATACACAAACAACCGCAGCAACACCTAACACGGCAGCTACACCTGTATGACCTGTCATTCCTAATGCAACCATCAGAAGTGCAGCAACTAATAATGTTGAAAGTGTCAATCCACTTATTGGGTTGTTGCTCGAGCCGATGATGCCGACAAGGTAACCAGAGACTGCAGCGAAAAAGAAGCCGGCAATAATCATCACGATAGTTGCAACAAGTGCAGCGGTAACATCTTGTGCAAAGTAATTATAAATGAAAAATGTCACAACGCCAGTAAGCAGGATACCAATAACTATCCATTTGAAGTTGATATCTTTTTCGGTGCGGATGATTGTATGCTCGCCTGTTGCGGCTTTCTTCACATCACCGATTGAACGTCGGATTCCGGTAATCAAACTTTTTCTCATTCGGAACAGTGTGAATGCTGCGCTCATCAACATACCGCCTATTGCAATCGGGCGGACGATAAATCGCCAAACATTGTTAGCCATTGCAACCCAAGTTCCTTCTTCAGCACCAGCTCCTTCTGGGATTAATGTCGGTCCGATAAAATATGTGAGGATCGGTACGAATAATCCCCAAGCGAGTAATCCACCGCTGAAGTTTAACGAAGCTAATTTGGGTCCGATGATATATCCAACACCCATATAAGCAGGACTTACACCGGGTGAGCTGAGTAGAATTCCACTTTGTCCAACAGCTTGACCACTTGCACGTAAGGGGATAATCGTTTTTGTAAAAGAGATGAAATGTTCCCAAGATGTAGCAAAGAATTTAAACTGCCCTAACGATTGGATGAGAGCTCCGACACCCATAGCAGAAAAGAGGAACTTAGCACCTGTGCCGCCGCTGCGTCCGGCTTTATGAATTTCGCCTGCAGCAACTGATTCAGGAAATGGCAGCTCGACATCTTCCACCATCACACGCCTTAGTAAAGCGACAAACATAATACCTAAAACACCGCCTGCTAACATGATGAGGGTTGATTCTAAATAATGTCCGACTGTTGCAAACTCGGGCCAAATGCCTGCAATAAAAAATGCAGGAAGTGTAAAGATTGCACCAGCGGCAACTGACTCACCGATTGAGCCGACTGTTCGTGCAAAATTTTCTTCTAAGATTGAACCTTTCATAATTCTTAACAGCGCCATACCGATGACTGCTGCAGGATAGGTTGCGGCGATTGTCATGCCTGCTTTCAATCCTAAGTAGGCGTTCGCAGCACCAAGAATTACACTCATGATAAGTCCGAGTATAAGCGCCTTGATTGTGAACTCCTTCATGTCGGTCTCGACAGGAACGTACGGCTGATAGCGTGGAGCCGCACTTCCGGATTTAATTTCTGCCATTGAAGTCTCCTTAATTATTGATTATTAAATTTATACATTACTTACTATTTCGATGGAATAATGCTTTAAAGACATAACCCGCAATCTGCGGATTTTCTTTAAACCGGCGAATGGAATACCTGTACCAGTGTTCTCCGAATGGAACGTATACACGCATCCGATGCTCGTCTCTCACAATCTTAGTTCTCAATTCTTCACGTACACCAAGCAGCATCTGGAATTCGTACTCATGTTTTTGCAGCTTCATAGATTGGATGATGCGGTATGCGGCATCAACTAAAAAATCATCATGAGTGGCAATACCTACATAAGCTTTTTGTTCAAACATCTTTTTCATCACTTGGATGAAATTCTGATTAATTTCATCATGTTCTTTAAAAGCAATTTCTTCCGGCTCAACGTAAATTCCTTTGCTCAACCGGAAGTGCCCCCAACCTTCTTTTATCAATTGAGAAGCATCGTTCTCAGTCCTGTGCAAATATGCCTGCAGAACGATACCACAATTCTTATATTCCTTCCGAATCTGGCGGTAAATCCAGAGCGTATCATTCGTTGTCGGTGAATCTTCCATATCGATGCGTACAAAATTATTCTTCTCCTTCGCTTTCGCAACGATAGCTCGGACGTTATCTAAACAAAAATTTCGATCGAGCTTCAATCCAAGCTGAGTGAGTTTGATCGAAACGTTCGAATCAAGTTTCTCTATCTGGATCGTCGGGAATAATTCGAGGATTTCATTCCGGGCAACTATTGCTTCTTCTTTCGTCGTGATTGCTTCACCAAGAACATCGAGCGTCGCCATGATACCTTGTGAGTTAAGTTCTCTGACAACACGGACAGCGTCAACGAGTTTTTCACCGGCGATATACCGGTTTGCAAATTTTCGAACTATAGGTTTTGGTATTGCTGGAAGCGTTGTAACGATGAGCTTATTAAAAAGATTCATGGATTCTATTGATAGAGAAGTATAAATAATTAACCAATTCAGCGATTTTTTTAAAAAAGAAACTTGCTGAATATAGGTAAGATGGGCTTAAAAATCAAGCTATGTCAGCTAAAAATAAGATTCACCAGCCAGACCGACATTAGTATTCCAGCATTATCTGCAACAA